>JBAUHP010000507.1:0-1621 GCA_049680345.1 Albidovulum sp.
CGCAGCACATGCGGATGCACCATGCCCGATCCCAGAATTTCCATCCAGCCGTCGCCCTCACCGATCTTCAGCTGGCCATTGTCCCAAGAACAGCGAATATCGACCTCGGCCGAAGGCTCGGTGAACGGAAAGTGGCTGGCACGAAAGCGCAGCTCCACCTCATCCACCTCAAAGAACGCCCGGCAGAATTCTTCAAGCACCCATTTGAGGTTGGCCATCGACAGATCACGGTCAATCGCCAGCCCTTCGACCTGATGGAACATCGGCGCATGGGTCTGGTCCATATCCATGCGGTAAACCCGTCCCGGTGCTATCACCCGGATGGGCGCGCCATGGGCCTGCATGGAGCGGATCTGCACCGGGCTGGTATGGGTGCGCAAGACATGCGGCGGGCGGTTGTCGCCTGTCGCGCGTGCCATGAAGAACGTATCATGCTCCTGGCGCGCGGGATGTTCGGGGGCGATGTTCAGCGCGTCGAAATTATACCAATCGGTTTCGATCTGCGGGCCTTCGGCCACGGCGAAACCCATATCGGCGAAAATCGCGGTGATCTCTTCGGTAACCTGACTGACCGGGTGAATGGTGCCCATGCGGCGCGGCCGCCCCGGCAAGGTCACATCCAGCCATTCATTGCGCAAACGCTCGTCCAAAGCCGCATCCGACAGCGCGGATTTCTTGGCGCGCAGGGCCGCGTCGATCTCGTCCTTGAGGCGGTTCAGCGCCGATCCCGCCGCTTGCCGCGCCTCAGGCTCCATCCGCCCCAATTCGCGCATCATCAGGCTGATCTCGCCCTTCTTGCCAAGGGCAGCAAGCCGCAGATCCTCCAGCATCGCCTCATCCGCCGCACCGGCAATAGCGGTGATATATTTGTGGCGTAAATCGTCCATCATCTTCTCCAGTCAGCGCCTTGCCCGTTTGCAAGGTGCTTTTATTCCTTCGCGCGCCAGCGGTTCGCCAGGCTCATGGCATCGCGGGCAAAAATCAACGGTATCATCAACCCGACCCGATAAAGGCGGATGCGCACCAAAGCCACAAGCGCCAAAAGCCGGGCACGCAACCCGCCCAAGATACGTTTTGACCGCATCACCCGCGGCACTTGCCCGATAGGTGATGCCGCCACCACCAGCGTGCGCAAGATCCAGCGCAGACGGCCAAAGCGCCGCTTCATAATCGCCTCAAACTCATGCGCCACATGGCGATCCCATTTGCGGGCCAGTTCGGCGAAACTGCCGCGCGCCGGGTGGAAGGCCAGCATATTGGGTTCCCACATGGTGCGGTACCCCTTGGCAAAGGCGCGCAGACCCCAGTCACGGTCTTCGGCCACACCCATGCCGATGAAATCGCCGACATCCAAGAACACCTCGCGGCGGATCGCCAGATTGCCGGTGCCGGTATAATTGTTGCGCTTGATGTAATGTTCCATCCGGTAACCGAATTCGGCCTCGAAGGCCTCAATCGCGGTCGGGCGGGCCGGATCTTCGTGCAAGATCTGCACATCGCCGCCAAGGATCACCGCTTGCGGATCATTGCCGAACCGTGCGGCGATCGCCTCCAGCCAGCCGTCATCTGCCACACAATCGGCGTCAATGAAGGCCAGGATCTCGCCCTTGGATAATACGAC
>JBAUHP010000508.1:0-6095 GCA_049680345.1 Albidovulum sp.
GCTGGAAACCGATAAGGTCTCGGTCGAAGTGCCGTCACCCGTCGCGGGCACGCTGGCCGAAATTCTGGCACCCGAAGGGGCCACCGTCGATGCCAAGGCCCGCCTCGCTGTGGTGTCCGAAGGCGCCGTTGCAGCCTCCGCGCCCGCCGCGGCGGTGCACCCCGCCGCCGCAAAGACAAAAGACACCGAAGATGCGCCCTCGGCCAAAAAGGCGATGGCCGAAGCCGGGCTTTCGACCGGCCAAGTCACCGGCACCGGGCGTGATGGTCGCATCATGAAGGATGACGTGGCCAAAGCCGCCGCCGGTCAGACCGCCGCCGCCCCCGCCGTGGCCTCTGCAACACCGGCCCCGGCTGCGGCCCCCCGCGCGCCTGTGCCTGCCCAGGATGCCGCACGCGAAGAACGGGTGAAGATGACGCGCCTGCGCGCCACCATTGCCCGCCGCCTCAAGGACGCGCAAAACACCGCCGCGATGCTGACGACCTATAATGAGGTCGACATGTCTGCGGTGATGGAGCTGCGCAATGCCTACAAGGCCGATTTTGAGAAGAAACACGGGGTCAAACTTGGCTTCATGTCCTTCTTCGTCAAGGCCTGTAACCACGCGCTGAAAGAGGTGCCCGAGGTCAATGCCGAAATCGACGGCGGCGATGTGGTTTACAAAAACTTCGTCCATATGGGCGTGGCCGTGGGCACCCCCACCGGCCTCGTCGTGCCGGTGGTGCGCGATGCGGATCAGATGTCCTTCGCGGCGATTGAGAAAAAGATCTCGGAACTGGGCCTGCGCGCCCGCGACGGCAAACTTTCCATGGCCGAGATGCAGGGCGGCAGCTTCACCATCTCGAACGGCGGCGTCTATGGCAGCCTCATGTCCTCCCCAATCCTCAACCCCCCGCAATCGGGCATCCTCGGCATGCACAAAATCCAGGACCGCCCGGTCGTGGTTGACGGTCAGATCGTGATCCGCCCGATGATGTATCTGGCGCTGAGCTATGACCACAGGGTTGTGGATGGCAAAGGTGCTGTGACCTTCCTTGTGCGGGTGAAAGAAGCGCTGGAGGATCCACGTCGGCTGTTGATGGATTTGTGACCTCTCCAATGGGTGATGTCCCTCAAAAGTGCTCGCTATCAATGTGAAGTGCAGTTTCGCCAATGTGCATCAAGTAGGAATGAAACTATGCCAAAACGATCAATCATTGGTTTGATTTCAGCACTTCTCTACTGTGTGCTCGCTGTAAATGGCGTGGCTGCTCAGCAAATAGAGCAGATTGCAGCGCCGTCTGGTGTCATTATCAGCTACGTGAAGTGTAGCAAGAAATCTGGAAAGTGTATGAACAAAGCGGCATTGTATTGTGGCAGTAGCTACCAAGTGATCGATAGTGAAAGCCATTCTGGTGGGATATTTGCCGACATCCTTCCGGGACCCGTAACTTGGTACTCGATGACATTCCTTTGTGGAAAGTCGGATGGCGTAATGCCGCAGTTCCCATTTCGGGGCCCGGAGCCCGCAATGCCTTCGTTCGTGATACCTCCTTCGATTCAGACGACGTGTACAAGTTTTGGTAACACAACGCGTTGCACTACCCGGTGAATTGCAACGTTTGTGCGAGTGGGCCCGGCGCAACACGGGTTCACAAACCTCACTGAAAGGATCGCCCCATGTCCAGCGAACTGAACATCCTCGCCCTCTACGGCCTCTTCACCTGCCTGATCCTGCTGCTCAAAGTTACCGGTTCGATGAGCCAGCTTGGCATGGGCTATCTGCTCTCCTCGCGGGATGAGGCGCGCACGCTTACCGGCATCACCGGTCGCCTTGATCGCGCGCTCGCGAATTCGGTCACCGCCATGGCGCTTTTCGCGCCCGCCGTCGTGATCCTTGCCCTCAAGGATGGCTTTGGCGCCGGAACCCTGACGGCGGCGCAGGTCTTTTTGGTCGCGCGCGTGGTTTACGTACCCGCCTATGGCTTTGGCCTTACCGGTATCCGCACCGCTTTGTGGATCGCGGGCTTTGCCGCCACAGTGACCCTCTACCTCGGGGCGCTGATGACCTCATGATCCTTTCCCTTTCTTCTGTTCTTAAATACCTAAGGGACGGTGCAACCTGCCCCGACAGCTACCGGGATGGATGCGGTACAGATACACGACGCCTGCGGGACGCAGGCCAGACGCCTATTTTTGAAGGAGTATCCCATGGCTGCTTTTGACGTGATCTACATCGGCGCAGGCCCCGGCGGCTATGTCTCGGCCATCCGCGCGGCCCAACTGGGGCTCAAAGTCGCCGTGGTCGAGGGGCGTGAAACCTTGGGCGGCACCTGCCTGAACGTCGGCTGCATCCCTTCGAAGGCGCTTTTGCATGCCTCGCATATGCTGCATGAGGCAGAGCATAATTTTGCCAAGATGGGGCTGAAGGGCAAAAGCCCCTCGGTCGATTGGCCGCAGATGCTTGCCTATAAGGATGAGGTGATTGGGCAAAACACCAAGGGTATCGAATTCTTGTTCAAAAAGAACAAGATAACCTGGCTCAAGGGCTGGGGCACGATCCCGGAGGTGGGCAAGGTCAAGGTCGGGGATGAGCTGCATGAGGCGAAAAGCATCGTTATCGCCACCGGGTCCGAGCCGTCAAGCCTGCCAGGTGTCACGGTGGATGAAAAGGTCGTCGTCACCTCAACCGGGGCGCTGACCCTGGGCAAGGTCCCACGCTCGATGGTGGTGATCGGCGCAGGCGTCATCGGGCTTGAGATGGGGTCGGTCTATGCGCGGCTCGGCACCGAGGTCACGGTGGTTGAATTTCTGGATGCGATCACGCCGGGCATGGACGCCGATGTCGCCAAGACCTTCCAGCGGATCCTGGGTCGGCAGGGCATGAAATTCGTGATGGGGGCGGCCGTGCAAAAGGTTGAAGTCGCGCGCGGCAAGGCCAAGGTTACCTATAAGCTGAAGAAGACCGAGGCCGAGGCCACGCTGGATGCCGATTGCGTCTTGGTGGCAACGGGGCGCAAACCCTTTACCGACGGGCTGGGGCTTGACGCCTTGGGGGTCGAGATGGAGAAGCGCGGCCAGATCAAGACAGATGGCCATTATGCCACGAATATCAAAGGCATATATGCAATAGGCGATGCAATTATCGGGCCGATGCTGGCCCATAAGGCCGAAGACGAAGGCATGGCCCTGGCCGACATACTGGCGGGCAAGGCTGGCCATGTGAACTATGATGTCATTCCTGGCGTGATCTATACAACCCCGGAGGTCGCAAGCGTTGGCAAGACCGAAGAACAACTGAAGGAAGAAGGCCGGGCCTATAAGGTCGGCAAGTTTTCCTTCATGGGCAATGGCCGTGCTAAGGCGGTGTTTCAGGGCGAAGGGTTCGTGAAGATCCTTGCGGATAAGGAAACCGACCGTATCCTTGGCGCCCATATCATCGGGCCTGCGGCAGGTGATCTTATCCATGAGATCTGCGTCGGCATGGAATTTGGCGCCTCAGCCGAAGATATTGCCTTGACCTGCCACGCCCACCCGACCTTCTCGGAAGCGGTCCGCGAGGCGGCTCTGGCTTGCGGTGATGGTCCTATCCATGCCTGACCCGGCCCATATCGGGCACGAATTTTCTGCGAAAATTCACATGATTTTTCGCAGAAAAATCGCCCCTACCCCGCCAGGTGACGCAAGCCCTGCGTGACATCTGTTCTGACCGCTAGTCGCAACGCTGGTTCATCCCCCGCCTTCAGCGCCGCGATGATCATCCGGTGGTGCTGCGGCGGATCTTTGCGGTTCAGCCGCGCATAAAGATCGCGCATGGTCGGGCCCAGCTGCAGCCACAATGTCTCAACCACGGCCAGCATGGCGGGCGATTGAGCGCGCAGATAGAGGGCGCGGTGAAATTCCAGATTGCTGCGCACATAGCCCACCGCATCGCGGCGCTGGGCGGCCTCTTGATTGGCCGCATTGATGCCCTGCATCCGCTCGATCAGGGCGATATGGGCACGCGGCAGCGCACGGCTTGCAAGCTCCGGCTCAATCAATGCGCGCAGCGCCGCCAGCTCCTCTATCCGGTCCGTGCCAAGTTCAGGCGTTGAGACCCGACCCGAGGCCGACAGCGTCAGCGCGCCTTCCGCCGACAGCCGCCGCAAGGCTTCGCGCACCGGCGTCATCGACACGCCAAATTGCGCGGCCAGCCCGCGCAGCGTCAGCGATTGCCCTGGCGGCAATTCGCCATGCATGATCTGCTGGCGCAAGGTCCGGTAAAGCCGGTCATGCGAGGCAAGTCCGGGGTCCAGCGGGCGTGGGGTGGTATTCATGCCAAAGCGTGATCACAAAGCTGCATGGCCGTCAACCACCAGACGCCCGCCTATTCCCCCGAACGCGAGATGAAATCATAGCCGTGGAGCGCATTGCCCTTGGTCTTAAGCCAGCGCCGATGCACTTCGTAGCCCGGCATCAACCGGCGCACCACTGCCCAAAACGCCGGTGAATGGTTCATCTCGGCCAGATGCGCCACCTCATGGGCCGCGACATAATCCAACACATCTGGCGGCGCCATGATCAGCCGCCATGAATACATCAGCTGCCCGTCCGAGGCACAAGACCCCCAGCGCGACCTTGTATCGCGCAGCACCAGCCCCGCGTGCCGCCGCCCCAGCGCCTGTGCGTAATGATCGCTTGCCGCTTGCAGCCGCTGGCGTGCTTGCAGCTTCAGATAGGCCATCACCCTTATCGATATGCGCGCCGGATCGGGCGGCACCAGCAGTTGATCACCCAACAGCTGCGGGGCGCGCAGGTCTGCGGCCACCAGCGTCACCATGCGGCCCTCAAGCGGGATCGCGGTGCCAAGCTTTACCCGGCAGATCTGCGCCGCACGCCCCTGATTGCGCCTGATCCACTCGGCCTGGCTTTCGGCAAAGGCCATGGCTTCGGCCTCGGCGGCATGGGGCGGCATGGACAAGGTGACCCGCCCGTCAAGCCGCGACACCCGCAACGAAAACCGCCGCGCCCGTGCCGAGCGCCGCAAGGTCAGTTCCACAGGCGGATCACCGGCCAATGTCTTGTGCATTTCACCCCTCATTCCCAGTTTGCATGATGGCCAATTCCGCACCCGACGAAAAGAGCAAAGCCGCAACAAAGCCGTGAAAGATCAAAAGCCTTTGACACCCCGCCGGACTTGTGGCAGTTGGCTGCGACTCTGACATAGCCCAAGCACCGTAAGGAGTGTTCCATGCCCAAAGACGAATGGGGCGTCAAACGCCTTTGCCCGCATTGCGCGAGCCGTTTTTACGACCTTCGGCGCGATCCGATGACCTGCCCCGAATGTGCGCAGATCTTTTCGGCCGAAAGCCTGTCAACCCAGCGCAGCCGCAGCGCGCTGGTTGAGAAGGCCGCCATCAAGGAAGCCGCTGCAGAAGCAGATGCCGATGATCTGATCGAAGAGCCGGAACTTGAGGATGACGCCTCTGATGTCGACCTCGACGATGATCTTCTGGAAGATGACGACGACGATACCGTATCATTGGACGAAATCGCCGACGTAAGCACCAACGACGACGACACCTGATCAAGCGAGGCAAGGCTTTGCCCAAAGGGCGCCGGTTAATACTGGCGCCCTTTTGATTGCATGGCCCCCGGGGCCGGCCCGGTCAAAGCGCCGCCCATTGCTTCGACAGATCTTTACGTCAGGCGCCGCGATTTTGTGCTTGCGCCGCATCGCACCCTTGCCTATATGCCAGCCCACGCGGGCGGTAACGCCCGGACCTCCGGTGGGGCCATAGCTCAGTTGGGAGAGCGCTTGAATGGCATTCAAGAGGTCAGCGGTTCGATCCCGCTTGGCTCCACCAAACAAATCAATGACTTAGAAGAACGTCCGCTCCTGCTGTCCCGGGCATTATCTTTTCTGGGGAACGCTGGGGGAACAGATTATCTACTAAGGCCGAAAAGCGCCGGACGAAGGTACAGACGGAAGAGCGCCGACGGGCGAGTCGCTATCCAAGTGCGATCAGGCCGAAAGGATCTATTGATAAGACGGCGAGGTCATACCGGACGAGCTGATAACAGCTCATCGCATCAGATTTGCCACGCAGCTGTTATTGGGCTCCAGGCTATTTGAG
>JBAUHP010000509.1:0-6941 GCA_049680345.1 Albidovulum sp.
GCATGATCTCGACCGATTTCTCAAAGTTCCATTCCATGCACGACAGATCATCGGGCAGCAGTTCATGCCCGAAATCGGGGGGTGTGCCATCCTTGGCCCAATGGGTGCAGGTGTGTTCATAAGCGCCGAGCAGCAGCCCCATGCCTTCTTGGCGCGCATAGCTGCCGGTTTCATTGTCGTTGATCTGCGGCAGCTCGAACCCAAGCGCCTCGATCATCGGCACCGACTCTGTGACCAGATAGTGGTGTTCGACCGGCATCAACGGCAATTCAATTCCGGCCATCCGCGCCACTTCGCGCCCCCAAAGGCCTGCGGCATTCACGATATATTCGGCGTGGATCGTGCCATTTGCGGTCACGACATCCCATGTACCGTCGGCGCGTGGGTTGGTCGCAATGACGGGTGTGTGGCGATGGATCGTGGCGCCCAGCTTGCGGGCGGCGGCGGCGAAAGCCTGCGTGGCCGAGGCCGGATCGACATGTCCGCCTTCCTCTTCCCAAAGCGCGCCGACCATATGGCTGGTGTCCAGCACCGGGCAGCGCTCTTTCGCTTCTTTGAGCGAGATGAAATGACTTTCGATGCCAAGGCGGCGGCACGCACTTTGCATCATCGCATTGCTGTCAATCTCATCCTGACTGCGGCAGATGTTGATCCCGCCGGTATAGTGAAAGCCGCAAGATTGGCCGCTTTCCTTTTCCAGCTCGCGGTAAATCTGGAAGGTATAGCGATGCATCTCGGCTGAGGCATTGGGGCGCACCACGGTGAAAAGCCCCCCCGCCGCATGCCAGCTTGACCCCGATGTCAGCTCTTGCCGTTCCAAAAGCATCACATCGGTCCAGCCATTGCGGGCCAGATGGTAAAGAACCGAACACCCAACCACCCCGCCACCGATGACGACAACCCGCGCAGAAGCTTTCATTTTGATCTCATTACAAAAAGGGTTTCGTTTGTCTTAGCCACGCCCCTCTGCCTCGACCAGCGCGGCCAAAAGGCCCCGCCGTTCGACCACCGCTTGATCAAGCCAGTCGGTGCGCATCTCGGGGACCGAATTTAGCAAAAGCTGGGTGTAGGCATGGCTGGGCGGGGTCAGAACCTCATCCACCGGGCCTTGTTCGATGATGCGGCCATGGCGCATGACCGCGATACGGTCGGCGACCTTGGCCACGGTCGCGATATCATGGGTGATGAACATATAGCTCAGCCCCAGTTCTTGTTGCAGGGACGCAAGAAGATCCAGAATCTGTTGCGCCACGATGGTGTCCAAAGCCGAGGTGATCTCATCGCAGATGATCAGTTTCGGTTCGGCGGCAAGGGCGCGGGCCAGGTTGATGCGCTGGCGCTGACCGCCCGAAAGTTCGGGCGGAAAGCGGCGTGCGAAGTCGGTTGGCAGCTCTACCCGCTCCAACAGCCGCGCGACTTCCCGGTCGGCCTCTGACTGACTCAGGCCGCGATAGAACCGCATCGGTCGGCCAAGGATCTTGGCGATCCGCTGGCGCGGGTTCAGCGCCACATCCGCCATCTGGAAGGCGAATTGGACCTGGCGCAATTCATCGCGCGACCGTTGTGCGACGCGGCCATGCAGCTCTTTTCCGTCCAACACGACCTTCCCGGTATTTGGCGCCATCAGCCCCGAAATGATCCGCCCCAGCGTGGTCTTGCCTGACCCGGATTCGCCGATCACGCCAACCGTTTCACCGCGCTCGATCTTCAGGTCGATATTGCGAAGTGCGATGATGTCCCTTTGCGGGCCATAGCCCGCAGTGACATTGCGCACCTGCAAAAGTGGCGTCTTGGTGCCTTCGAGAATTTGGGGGGCCGCAATTTCTTGGGGCATCACATGGGCGGCGGCCATCAGCGCGCGGGTATATTCTTCGGCAGGCGCGCTGATAATCTGTTCGGTGGGTCCGTATTCGACCATCTTGCCATCACGTAAGACCAGAATGTGATCGGCGATCTGCGCCACCAGCGAAAGATCATGGGTCACATAGATCGCGGCGGTCTGGTTGCCACGGATCAGCTTCTTGAAGGCATAAAGAACCTCGATCTGGGTGGTCACATCCAACGCTGTCGTCGGCTCATCAAGGATCAAAAGCTTCGGGTCCGAGATCATGGCCATTGCCGCCATCAATCGCTGCAACTGCCCGCCTGAAACCTGATGGGGAAAGCGCTGACCGATGGTATCGGGGTCCGGCAGTTCAAGTGCTTCGTAAAGGTCGCGGGCCTTGGCCAGCGCTGCGGGGCGGGTCATCGCGCCGGTGATGACAGGAATTTCGGTGACCTGATCGTCGATCCGCATAGCGCCGTTGAACGAGGCTGCGGCACTTTGGGCGACATAGGTCACATCCTGACCGCGCAGCTTTTGCAGCTCGGGCAAGGACCGGTCCAGAACGCTTTGCCCGTCCAGATGCACCGTGCCGTCGACAATGTAGCAGCCGGGACGCGAATAGCCCATGCAGCCCAAAGAAATCGTCGTCTTGCCAGAGCCGGATTCACCAATCAGCGCGATCACCTCGCCGGGGCGGACATCAAACGAGACGCCGTCGACGATCAAGGTTTCTCGCCCCTTCTTGTCGCGAACCGCCACGCTCAGATTGCTGACTTTCAGAAGTGCATCATCCATCATCAGATCTCATCCGGCAGTTTGACGCTTGAGCGTTGCAGCAGCCAGTCGACGAAGATGTTTACCGACACAGCAATCGCGGCAATCCCGAACGCCGGGTAAAGCGTGGTGTAAGCGCCATAAAGCAAGGCTTGCATGTTTTCCTTCACCATCACGCCAAGGTCAGATTGCGGGGGCTGCACGCCAAGGCCCAAGAAGGACAGCGCAGAGACGAAAAGGATGGCATAGGTAAAGCGAATGCCGAATTCGGCCGCCAACGGGGTGAGTGCATTTGGCAAAACCTCATGCCAGATGATCCATCCCTTGCCCTCGCCGCGCACCACGGCCGCCTCGACGTAATCCATCACCATGATGTCGGTGGCCAGTGCCCGTGCGACCCTGAACACCCGGGTCATGTCGATAAAGGCAATGGTGATGATCAGCACCGGAAACGACGACCCAAGCGAATTGATCACGATCAGCGCCAACATCAGCGCCGGGAAAGACAGCATCGCATCGTTGAGCCGGCTCATCACCATGTCAGTTCGCCCGCCAAAGGCCGCCGCCAGAAAACCAAGCGCCACGCCGACGAAGAACGACAAGCAGGTAATGATCAGCGCCAGATAAAGCGTTACTCGCACGCCGTAAATCAACCGCGACAGCACATCCCGGCCAAGATAGTCGCTGCCCAGCCACATCGCCGCCGACGGCGGCTCAAAGCTTTCATTGGTCAGGATCTGACCTTCGCCATATGGGGCGACCCAGGGCGCGAACATCCCAACCAGTGCCACTGTCACCAAGAACACGATGGCCAATGTGACGCCCGGCGTCAGGTCGGAAATCGCTTCGCGCAGGCCTGTGCGCCAATCCGCCGCGACAACGCTCATTTCGGGTACCTCACGCGCGGATTGGCAATGATCGCCAAGATGTCAGCCGTCAGATTCAACACCACATAGACCGAACAAAAGATCATCGCGCAGGCCTGTACGATGGGCACATCGCGGTTGGTTACCGCTTCGACCATAAAGCGGCCAAGCCCGGGGAAATTGAACAGGGTCTCGATCACCACAACCCCCGAAACCAGATAGGCAAGGTTCAGCGCAATCACATTGATAATTGGCCCGAAGGCGTTGGGAAGGGCGTGCCGAACCAGCAGCCTGCGGCGCGGCACGCCCTTGAGTATCGCCATCTCGATCGCCGGGCTCGACAGAACGTTCAGCACAGCCGAGCGTGTCATCCGCACCATATGGGCAAGGATCGTGAAGGTCAGCGCCGTCACCGGCAAGATCAGCACCCTGACCCAATCCCAAAAGTCGTAAGAGGGCCGGATCGAGGCGATGGCTGGCAACCAGCCTAGTTTGACCGCGAAAATCGTAACCAACGCCACGGCGACCAGAAAATCGGGAAATGAGATCAGCGTGAGCGAGACCGAAGAAATAACCCGGTCCACCAGACCGCCGGGCCGTGTTGCCGCCCAAAGCCCCAAGGTCACCGCCAGCGGCACGGCGATCACCGCAGTCGAGACTGACAAGATAATCGTGTTGATACCGCGCGCAGCAATCTCGGTTCCGATATCGGCACCATTGGCAAGCGAGATGCCAAGATCACCGCTTAGCGTGCGCGTCAGCCAGACCCAATAGCGCGTCAACAGCGGCTCATCCAACCCAAGGCGATCGCGGACCTGTGCGATCAGTTCCGGCGTGGCCCCGCGCCCCAAAATCGCATTGGCAACATCACCTGGAAGGATTTCTGTCCCTATGAAAACCAGCACCGAAACGAACAGCAGGGTCGCAACCCCGATCACCAGCCGCCGCGCCAGAATTTCTGTGATTGTCATGGGACGGCATCTCCTACCAGTCGTGCTCGGGATTTATGACACCCCAACTGTGATCACAGATCACCCGGTATTGCAAGCGACATTGCAAGCGACATTGACGCCGATTTTGCCGCAGGTGATCAACCCCTGAAGAAGGTCATGCCCCAGCGTGCATCTTCTTCAATAAGCGCGCGCGCCCGCGCCGCATCGCGGCTTTCCAGTGCGGCAATGATCGCGGCATGTTCGCCCAACCAATCTTCGCGGCTGATCAGCGACAAGATACCTTGCGCCAGCCACGGGCCGGTTCGCACCAGAAGATTGCCGATCAGATCGCACAAATCATCATTGCCCGCCCGGCTGTAGATAAGCGAATGGAAGCGGAAATTCGCATCAAGGAACTTGCCCGCATCACCGATCGGCCACGCCTTATCCATAGTCGCCGTCAGTTTGCGCAATGCGGCGAAATCGGCGGCCTTCAGATGCGGGGTTGCCGCCTCTGTCGCACCGCCCTCCAGCACCGCGCGGATCTGAAACAGGTTTGCGGCCTGAAGTCGCGTCAGATCCGGCACCCGATAGGCACGTTTGGCGGCCCCGCTGAGTGCCTTTTCCGATGCCAGCTGTTTCAGCGCCTCGCGCACCGGCATGGTGCTCATCCCATGTTCCATCGCCAATGTCCGGATCGAGATCGTGTCGCCGGGAAGCAGCTTGCCAACGATAAGACGCGCGCGGATATCTTCGTAAACCCGAACACTCAGGTTCTGCGGGGGCGCCGCCGCTGTCAGTTGATCATCCATGACATCTTCATTCCTTGCTTATCTATGGGCTAACGCAATTTGCAAGACTTGGCTAGTTTTAGCGCCTGCCAGTAACGCCAAAGCGCAGCTTCACGACAAAACCGTTGATTCTTGAAGCGTTCTGTGATCACAGTTTGTCTAGGTAATCGGGTGCGTGGGTGCTCGGAGTCAATACAACATAGTGGAGGAAGCGCATGTCAGACGATAAGTTCAACGCCTACCTGTTACAGCAATATATAAAAAACCGGATCTCTCGCCGGCAGTTCATGGGGACTCTGGCCGCGGCGGGGGCTTCTGCCACGCTGATCAATGGGTTGACCGCACAAAGGGCACGCGCCGCCACCCCAAAAACCGGGGGCAAGCTGACAATCGGCGCGGAAGCTTCGCAGGCGCAAGACAGCCTTGATCCAACAAAGTATTACAGCACCTCGAACATCCAGATGGGCTATGCGGTGCATGACAACCTGGTCAATCGCGGCCCCGATCTGCAACCGATTCCCTGGCTTGCGACATCTTGGGAACCGAATGCCGATGCCTCCTCTTGGGTGTTTGATCTGCGCAAGGGCGTTACCTTCCATGATGGTTCGGACTTTGGCGCGGATGATGTGATCTACTCTATGGGCCGGCATTTCAGCGAAAACACCGAATCCCCAGCCAAGGCCTATATGAGCCAGATCACCAGCATGGAAAAGCTGTCAGAGCATCAGGTGCGCTTCAACCTTGCGGCCCCCAATGCCGATTTCCCGATGATCTTGTCGGATACACGCATCCATGTCACCAAGAACGGGCTTGAAGACTTCACCGGAACACCGCCCGGCATTGGCGCATTCAAGGTTGTCGAATTCACGCCAGGCAGCCGTTATGTTTTTGCGCGTAACGAAAACTACTGGGGCGAAGACGGCCCCTATGTCGATGAGCTGGAGTTCATCGGGATCGGCGACAATACCGCGCGGATCAACGCGCTGATCGCAGGCGATATCAACGTGCTGCTTCAGCTTGATCAAAAAGCGACACGGCTGATTGAAAACAGTGGCGTCTCTTACGTTCTCGACGCGCCCAGTGGTGCCTTCCTTAACCTTGCGATGATGATAGACCGCGAGCCGACAAACAACGCCGATTTCCGCTTGGCGATGAAATACGCGATAGATCGTGAAGGTATCCGTGACAACGTCCTTAAAGGGCTTGGCATGGTCGGCAATGACCATCCGATTGCGCCGATTGATCCCTATTACAACGCCGATATCCCGCAGCGCGTCTATGACCCCGAGAAGGCTCGGTTCCATATCAAGAAGGCCGGGCTTGAAAATGTCTCAATCGACATCTACGGCTCTGACGTGGCGGGAACCGGGGCACTGGCCTCGGCCCAGCATGTCCAGCAAAGTGCGGCGGCGGCGGGGATTAACCTCAACGTCATCAACCCGCCGGCAGACAGCTTCTGGTCTGCGGTCTGGATCCAAAAGCCGATCATCACCTCGGGCTGGGATCCACGCCCGGTGCCTGATCTGATCTTCGGTATCGCCTTCGCCAGCGCGTCGGACTGGAATGAGACGAAATGGCAAAATGAGGCGTTCGACAAGCTGATGGTCGAAGCCCGCTCTGTCACCGATTTCGCCAAGCGCAAGGAAATGTATGGTGAAATGCAGCGGATGCTGCACGAAGACGGTGGCCACGTGACACTGGGCTTCCGCAATTTCGTGGATGCGGCGCGCAATGAAGTGCAAGGCATCACACC
>JBAUHP010000510.1:0-5025 GCA_049680345.1 Albidovulum sp.
AGTAATGGCAGCTCATTTTTGCCAGCAAAAATGCGCGCCCTTTGACCGTATGGATTGGTGTCACGCTTTTCAAGGACTGATACCTCTGGAAAGAGCGCAAGCATTTCTGCGCGTTGCTCTGCTTCCATCATTTGAAGAGCCATGGGCCCGGGATAGAAGCTTTCAGAGGGGGCATTCTCGGCAAAAATGACCTGATGCGCATCGAACATGAGGTGAATGTATGTCACCCGGCGTTTGCCGTGGGCAATGCGGACGCCTTGGACGGATTGCGCAAGATGTTTGGCGCGCACAAAATGATCACCGCTGCGGCCGATCAACAAGCCATGCTGCTGCGAAACAAGCAAGTTGCGTTCGCACCCCAGCAAGCCGCGATTGATCAGAACAGGGCGCAGTTTTGGCCGGGCTCGCAGGCTTTGCGCACCAATCGTTCTGCGCCCGATCCAGCGAATGCGCTGTGGGTCGTTGTCCATCGTGACAACCAGATCACCAATTTTGAGCTCATCAATCAAAACATCCCCCGCAGGCGTTCGGATTGCGGTGCCGGAGGTAAAACAGACAACACCGGTGTTTTCTGCCGTAAAGCTGGAACTATCGGCACTCGCCCCGGTAAACGTGAGTGAGTTGGCCCCAAAGCTTGAATTGTCAGAATAGTCGACACCACCGACCCCGTCATTGGACTGGTTCAGAATGCCGTCATCGGCCTGGTCTGCATAAAGCTCGTCAATATTGTCGTAATACGCGGACAGGTCGATGAAATCGTTGTTGGTACTGTCGCCGTCATCCAGTGTGCCGGCGTTGCCGGTGTTGAAATCGGTGATCGTGTCGTTGCCGCCAGAAACCACAAAGACGTCATTACCAGCGCCACCGGTGAGGCTGTCATCACCCGTACCGCCATCAATCGTGTCATTGCCATCCCCGCCATCAATAACGTCAGCGCCGGCGCCCGTGGTAATGATGTCGTCGCCACCCCCCGCAGAGATATCGACATCAAAGGTGTTTGCAGTCCCGTCCACCGTATCGGCCTGATCGGTCAGAACCAAATTTTCGATCTGGGTGAAGGTCGAGCTGTCCGCACCGTTGGTAAAACCGCCCGCCTCATCCCCGGTAAAGGTGACGTTTACGCCGTTTGCCGTAACCGCCGAGAAATCAATCGTATCGAAATCCGTGCCGGTTTCGCCGCCCACGATTGTGTCGTTGCCATCGCCGTCACCGATAAGGATGACATCCGCACCGCCGCCCCCGTTGAGGGAATCATCGCCCGCGCCGCCGTCCAGTACATCGTCGCCGCCGCCGCCAACAAGTGTATCATCGCCCGCGCCGCCGTCCAGTACATCAGCACCGCCGCCCCCGTTGAGGGAATCGTTGCCCGCGCCGCCGTACAGTACATCCGCACCGAGACCGCCAGTAAGTGTATCATTGCCATCATTGGCGGTGATGGTGTCATTTCCATCATCCCCATGAAGGACGTCATCGTTTTGCGTGCCAACGATGTTGTTGTTCAGATATTCGTAATAGGAATAATTGTAAATCGACGCATGTGAGACGTCCGTCAGGCCGGGATTGACGATACTTTCGACCGTATAGGTATTGCCCGGCTGGATCGGGCCGGTTGTGATATAGCCGACATGTGTGCCGCCGATCTCAACCCGGTAAATGGTAACCGTGCCGCCGAATTCATCGGTAATCACATAGCCTTCTTCAATGTAACCCTGCCCGCTTGCGACGACCGCGTTCGTGTAGTCCCGAACAGTCACGCTCTGAGTTGAATCGTCCCCGACTTCGTTTTGGCTGACGTCACCGCCAAAAAAAGCGTCGTCATCCGTTTCCAAGACCGAAAACCTGTATTCATCGGTTTGATCGTGATAGTTCGGATCAAGCCGGAACTGCCCACCAACGGTCGTCAGCCCCCCGCCCGAGACGGTCTGGAATGCGCTCGTCCGAAAGCCATCATAATCATAATAAGTGGGCATGGATCAGGCCTCCTTCATCGTAGAACGCATCAAAGCGTGAACCGCATAGGGTTCAGCGGCAGTCTGGAAAACGCGATCGGGCGTTGGTGTTCGAGGGTGCGTTTGGCCAACATGACGCCTGCACGCCTTGGCGAATGGCCAGTGACCGTAACGGATACCCTGGTTTGCTGGCCGGGTGCCGCAGGAGGACACAGCGTCGATGGCCGGGCCAGACGCAAAGGTGGCGCATAAAATGCGGATGTGATGTTTTGTGACCATGTATTAACGCCGTCGCAGCAAGTGTTAGAATTCAGATGAGTCAGGAAATAGCGGCAAATTCTGAGAAATCTGCTAAAAAACTGACAGATTTGTTGGGCCGGGGAAGACCAAATCAAGACAATCAAATGGTTGGGGGTTTGGACCAATGTGATGCAGATTGGTGCCGTCCACTCAGCCCACCAGGGGCGAATCTGGCGTCCTGGCAGAGGATGGCTGCGAAGGTTGCGGCGCCCGTTTGTGCGCAGAAACTTCGTTTTTTGGGTGGAACGCGATTGCGGTCCTCGCGCCCGCTCTCAGCACCAAAGACATGGCTTAGAGTTCTTCGCGGCGGTCAGGATCAGCCGAATAACACTTTGCGGGCGCTCCGACAGAGCGCCCGCAGCTTTCATGGTTTATGCTGCGGGGACCAGCAGTACCTTCCCGTCGCGGCCACCTTCCCCTGCCCGGGTGACAGCGGCTTTGATCTCTTCCAGCGGAAAGGTTGAATCGATCTTGGTCTTAAGTTGGCCGCCGATAACCATCGGGATAAGCGCCCCGAATGCCGCCTGTTTGTCGGCCGCGCTGGCGGTTTCGTACCATTTGGCCAACCAGAACCCACGCACGCGGATGTCGTTGAAGATCACTGCGCCAACGTTCAGCACGGATGGATCGCTGGATATGACACCATAGGACGTCAGGGTTGCGCCAAAGGTCAGCGTCGCGATCATGCGGCTGAAGGTCTCACCACCAACACTGTCCACGGCATAGACAATCGGTGCACCGTCGGTCGCGGCCTTGACGCGCTCAACAAGATCAGAACCATCCACAAGAACCACGTCGCCGCCCAGTGCCTTTAGTCCAGGGATCAGGCTGTCGCGGCGCACGATATTGATGGTCTTGATCCCCCGCAATGCTGCAAGTTGGATGATCATCTCACCCACGGCAGAGTTTGCCGCACTCTGGATCATCCAGTCACCGGCCTTCAGATCAGCAAAGTCAGACAGCAACAGTTGCGCTGTCAGCGGGTTCACCGCCATCATCGACATCTGCTCAACATCTCCGGCAGGCACGGGTATGAACGCGCCGGCAGGTGCGACCACTTCGTTGCGCCATGTGCCGCCCGCGCCAGCCAGCAACACGTGCTGGCCTACCTGCAAATGTGTCACTTCAGGCGAGATCTCAATGACCGCGCCAACACCTTCACCGCCGGGGATCGACGGCACGTCAGGCTGTGTGCCGTATTTCCCGGCGATCTGAAGCAGGTTTGAAGGGTGGATCGGCGCGGCCAGAACTTTCACGCGCACGTCACCGGCCTTCAGCGGAGCATCCGGCACTTCTTTCAGTTCCAGAACATCCGCGGGGTTGCCGACTTTAGTCAATTCTACGATCTTCATCATACTCTCCATAAGATATACATTGTTGCTGAAGCTGATCTATATCGGCGGATTGCCATCGACAATCGGGCGAAAAATCGAAACAGTATTGTCGTTAAGACAATAATAAAGTGGAGAAGCGACATTGGACAGGCTGCGCGCATTGCAGTATTTTGTGAAAGTCGCAGAAACCAAGAGTTTCAGTCAGGCGGCCTCTTCATTTGGGGTTCCCGCATCGTCCATCTCGCGGCGGATTCAGGATCTGGAGGGCGACATCGGTGTGACTTTGCTGATCCGCACCACACGCGTCGTCAGGTTGACGGAACTTGGGGAAATATACCTCGAAAAGGTGTCCGCGGCAATCAATGCGCTCAATCATGCGGATGCATTGGTCCGCGACCGCCCCGGATCTCCCTCAGGACTGCTGCGCATCACGTCGACACCGGGGTACGGGCGATTCCTGCTGATGCCCGCTATCCGAAAGCTCAGGCGAAAATACCCCGAATTGGTGATCGACGTTGAACTCACTGATACGCTCGCCGATCTTCTGGGTGAAGGGGTCGATCTGGCGATCCGGGCGACAGCGCAACCGCCGGATCGTGCCATCGCACGCAAGCTGAGCGATAATGATTATGTGCTGGTCGCGAGCCCCGATTATCTGATGCGCAGTGGGACACCATCAACGATTGCCGATCTTTCCGACCACCCCGCTCTGCTTTATCGCGGTCCGAACCGGATCGTCGAATGGCAGGCACATGCCGCGACGGGTTGGTCCACAGTGACGCTTCATCCCACCTTCATCTGCAATGTAGGCGAAGAGCTTGTTCAGGAGGCGGTGGCCGGTAAGGGCCTCGCACTTTTGCCCAGATGGGGCGCGCAGCGTCGCCTCGACAGCAAGGAACTGATTAAGATTGATCTTCCTGACGCCGAGCTATCCCTGTCGCGTGAAACTGGGTCGGGCATTTTCCTGCTGTACCACCAACCCAAATATCGGTTGAAAAAAGTCAAAGCGGCCGTGGATTTTCTGGTGTCGGAATTGGCGTCTGGTCAGGGCTTGGTTAACCCACACAATTCCTGATTTATCTGCGCATTTGTACTGCCGTGCCGGCATCCTGGAAAAATTGGTCACACAACCGCCTTTCGGACAACCCGACTTCCGGTCGCACGGACCGCTTGGTTTCGCGATGCATCAGAAAGTGACAATCCGGGAACGGTATCGCAGGCCCGACAGCCGCAACCTTTGCGGCAATGCCACTTGGTGTTCTGACCAGACGCTCGATCACTGTGGCAAAGCGAAACAAAGCAGACATGAATGCAAGGTTCTGTCGCATCGCTTTTGGCTGGTTTGAGAGGGCCAAGCTTCGGACATAATTATGCTGCGAGGTCCGCGAACTGCTGAAAGGCGCTACGTCCATTGGCTGGGATCTGGCCCTTTCGGATCATGT
>JBAUHP010000511.1:0-13067 GCA_049680345.1 Albidovulum sp.
GGATGATCGTCAAGGTTGTCGACGGGCTGGCCGCCAACGGCGAAGACGCCAACAGCGACGTCGAGGCCGAGGTCCGCACCGAAGTCGCAAACCTGTGCCGCAAATACCCTCTCTATCCGGGGCTCTAAGCCTGCATCTTCATAAGAACGGCAAAGGCGGTTTTCGCCTTTGCCTATAATGTGGCCAAAGGCTGCGTCCCGATAGCGACGAGCTGCCCCACAACAAAACCCCTCACTGACAGCACGGCCCGTCAAATGACCGGGCGATGCAAGGCGTTCAGGCCAGTTTTACAAACTGATGCCTTTTCCTTTGCGTCCTTTTGGTAAGCATATCCATTTTTTTGATCATTTTTTTGATCAAATGCGAACAATGTCAAATTGTCGCCCCATTTCAAGCCAAAATAGAAACGCAGAATAGCACAAACGACACTTCTAAATCCATTCGCGTCAAAATCCATGATGCCTATGCGCGAGCAAAAAACGGAGTACAAACATGTTATTTTCGAGAAATGCCCGCTGGTTGCTGCCAGCCTGCCTTTTGGCAACAAGTCTGGCGTTACCCGCAGCGGCGCAAGAAGCCTGCAAGAGCTATACAATCAAGGACGGCGATACGTTGGGGTCAATTTCATTCGCCGCTTATGGTCGCCTGGAATTCCAGCTGATCTTCAACGCCAATGCCGCCGTGATCAAAAATCCTAGCAAGCTTCAGCCCGGAACCGAAATTGCCATACCTTGCGAAGATGGTCGCCGCACCGATACATCCGAATTGGCGGCAATCTCGGCCGACGAATCCAAAACCGGCTCGGATACGCTGGATGATTCCGGTGCCTACCGCCCAACGATCAAGATCTTGACCGGAGGGGATTGGACACCCTTCACCGATGAAAACCTCTCTGGCGGCGGCTTTCTTATTCGTCTGACCTCAACCGCGATGAAACGGGCCGGAAACAACCGCAACTTCAACATCAGCTGGATTGATGATTGGGGTTCGCATACCGATGTGCTTTTGCCCTCGGGTGCCTTTGACTTTGATATCGCCTGGTATGTTCCCGATTGCGCGGCCTCTGGCCTTTCAGCCGAAAGCATTGAGTTTTGCGAAACCTATGACTTCTCGGACTCGCTTTATGATGCTGTCTTCGGCTTTTACGCCAAAGAGGGCACCAAATGGGCCGCCGCCACCAGTTTCGATGATTACAAAGGCGCGCATATCTGCCGCCCTGAAGGCTACTCCAACCATGATCTTGACGCGGTCGGCCTGGTTGAGCCTGTGGTCAAGATTGCGCCCCCACCCCCTGTTGCGATCGACTGCCTGCAAGGGGTTCTTGATGGCACCTATGATGTCGTGAGCTTTGAGACCCAGGCGGTTGAGCCGCTTCTGAAAGAGCTGGGTGAAGACGGCAAACTGCTGATCGAGAATTCGTATATCTCCAGCGTTCAGGCGATTGCCGCAATGTCGATGAAATCCAATCCGCGTGGCCGCGAAGGTTTGACGATGCTGAACAACGGGATGCGAGAGATGCGCGAAAGCGGTGAGTGGTACGACATTGTATCAAGCTCGCTCGCAGAAGCGCTCAAGATGAGCGAAAGCCAGTAAAACCAAATGGCACGGGGCCTCATGCCGGGGCCCCGCTCCCCCGCAAGATGGTGATCAAACGCTATCAAGCGCATATTCTATGGCATTTCGACTTTGCCTTGAAGCATCAAGCCTCACCTAACGCGTTGAAATATTTGATTTCAGGCAGCGCTAGGTGATTGCGGGTTAAAATCGAAAGGCTTTAAGTGTTAAACCTTGTGTATAAAGCCCACGCTGGCTGCATCAGGGGACACGCAACATGACCAAGCCCGTGGCATTGGACTGGTATGAAGTCTTGAACCTATCGGACGATATCCGCCTGATCCGCGAAAAACACGTGGCACCTTGGTTGCGGTGCAATATCTGGCACGTGCGCGGACGCGACCGGGATCTGATCATCGACACCGGGCTTGGCCTTCGCCCGCTTGTCAAAGAGGTGGCGCGCCTTGCCGAACGCCCGATCACTGCCGTCATGACCCATTGCCATTTTGATCATGCCGGCGGTTTACATCAGTTTGACCACCGCTGCGGCCATGCGTCAGAGGCCGCGATCATTGCCGCCCCCAATGCGCAAAACACGGTCGCAGACAGCGGCTATCTTATCGCCGAAACCTTCACCGCGTTGCCCTGGCAAGGCTTTCGCCATCAAGATTTCACCGTCACCCCCGCCCCTCTGACCCAGACCCTGGATGAGGGCGATGTTTTTGACCTTGGCGACAGGCTCTTCAAGATCTTCCACCTTCCCGGCCATTCGCCGGGTTCAATCGCGCTTTTCGAAGAAGCGACGGCCACACTTTTCAGCGGCGATGTCGTCTATGATGGCGCGCTTTTGGACAACTTGTATCATTCGAACCCCAAACAGCTTGAAGCGTCTCTGAGGCGGCTGCAAGACCTGCCCGTCACCACCGTTCACGGCGGGCATTTTGCGTCTTTCGGCAAATCCCGGCTGGATGAAATCATTGCACAATATCTTTCAGGCGGGGGCCGCATCGAAGATGCGTCTGCCTGGGTTTCGGCAAACATCAACCCGTAGCTCACCCACGCCCACGTATGTTCAAAACAGCAGCATGGCGACCACGCACCAGTTGCAAGCTTTTGATATAATTAAATAAATGATGGTGCGGGCGGTGGGACTCGAACCCACACGGGCATACGCCCCTCAGATTTTAAGTCTGGTCTGTCTACCATTCCAGCACGCCCGCACAGCGCCTTGGGCCGCTTCTTGGGGCCCGCGACCTCAGTAACGCCACAAAAGCTTGTGAACAATACGCTTCTTGCAGCATGTCGATAACCGCACGCCTTCGTGCCAAAAGTCGCATTCAACGCGAAGCATCAAACCTCATAACCCGGTTTCCTTGACCGCCTCCATCGCCACATAGGTCGAGGTCGAGGCAACATGCGGCAGTGCCGAAATTCGTTCCCCCAATATCCGCCGATAATCGCTGATGTCACCGGTGCGCACCTTCAAAAGGTAGTCAAAAGCCGAGGCCATCATATGGCATTCCTCGATCTCGGGCACGCCTTGCACTGCGCGGTTGAAGGCCTGCAAGGCGGCCTCGCGGGTATCCGATAGCCGCACCTCCACAAAGGCCACATGCGCAAGCCCCATGCGGATCGGGCTGAGCACGGCGCGGTAGCCCGCAATCACCCCGGTTTCTTCCAGCCGTTTCACCCGCGCCTGCGTCGGTGTCTTGCTCAGCCCGATGCGCCGCGCCAATTCCGTCACCGCCATACGGCCATCCCCGGCAAGGGCCTCAACAATCGCAATATCGAAGCGGTCCAGATCGGGCGCATAGGTTGATCTGTTTTTCATGATAACTATGGTCCATATGCCTATCAATTGCGCATAATATGGTAGGATTGCCTATTATGAAACCGGTATAATGGTCCAAACCCCGGAGTATGCCCCATGCCAACCAATTCCGCCGATCACACCCAAACCCTTTGGACCGCGCTTGAGGCTGGAAGCCTTACCCCCGAAGCACCTCTGCTCGCGCAGTTGATCGCCGATGCCGGGCTGGATGCCGCCGCCCGCACCCGCATCGCCGCCGCCGGGGCCGATCTGGTGCGCAAGATCCGCGCCGATGTCCGCCCCGGCCTGATGGAGGTGTTCTTGGCCGAATACGGGCTTTCGACCGAAGAAGGCATCTCGCTCATGTGTCTGGCCGAGGCGCTGTTGCGCGTCCCCGATGCCGAAACCATGGATGCGCTGATTGAAGACAAGATCGCGCCCTCGAACTGGGGCCGCCATCTGGGCCATTCCGCCTCACCGCTGGTCAATGCCTCGACCTGGGCGCTTTTGCTGACCGGCAAGGTGCTGGAAGAAAAAGAGCCCGGCGTGGCAGGCCATCTGCGCGCCGCTGTCCGGCGTCTGGGCGAGCCTGTGATCCGCAAGGCAGTGGCGCGCGCGATGAAGGAAATGGGCAAGCAATTCGTCTTGGGCGAAACCATCACCACCGCCATGAAACGCGCCGCCGACATGGAGGCGCAAGGCTACAGCTATTCCTATGACATGCTGGGCGAGGCCGCCAAAACCGCCAGCGACGCCCAGCGTTATGCCAAATCCTACGCCGCCGCCATCGCCGCGATCGCTGCGGCCTGCCGCAGCGATGATATTGGCGCAAACCCCGGAATATCCGTCAAACTTTCGGCCCTTCACCCCCGCTATGAGGTCGCACAAGAGGCCCGCGTCATGGCCGAACTGGTGCCCGTGGTCCGCGATCTTGCCCGTCAGGCCGCCCGCGCCCGCATGGGCTTCAACATCGACGCGGAAGAGGCAGACCGCCTGACCCTGTCGCTGAAGGTGATCGAGGCGGTGATGTCCGACCCCGAGCTTGCCGGTTGGCACGGGTTTGGCATCGTCGTGCAGGCCTACGGCCGCCGCGCCGGGGCCACAATCGACTGGCTGCACGATCTGGCCACCCGCCTTGACCGCAAGATCATGATCCGTCTGGTGAAGGGTGCTTACTGGGATGCCGAGATCAAGCGCGCGCAGGTGCTTGGGCTGGATGATTTCCCGGTTTTCACCCGCAAGGAAGCGACCGACGTCAGCTACATCGCCACGGCCCGCAAATTGCTGTCGATGACCAACCGCATCTACCCGCAATTCGCCACCCATAACGCCCATACGGTCGCGGCCATCCTTGATCTGGCGCAGCCGGGGCAGGCCTACGAATTCCAGCGTCTGCACGGCATGGGCGAACGGCTGCATGACATCGTCTTGACCGGCGAAAAAACCCGCTGCCGCATCTATGCCCCTGTCGGTGCCCACCGCGATCTTTTGGCCTATCTGGTGCGCCGCTTGCTTGAAAACGGTGCCAATTCCTCTTTCGTGCATCAGATCGTCGATCTGAGCGTACCGCCAGAAGAGGTTGCCGCCTGCCCCTTTGCCGCAATTGCGGCGATGCTGCCCGATCTCGACAACCCCGCAATCCGCAAAGGCCCTGATCTTTTCGCCCCCGAACGGCAAAACTCGCGTGGCTTCGATCTGACCGATTCGGCAACTTTAGCGCGGATAAACGCAGCCCGCGCGCCCTATCTGGCCCATGATTTTGAGGCCGCACCGCTGATCGCCGGAAAGGTCACCGGTCAGGCGCCGCATGCCATCACCAACCCCGCCACCGGCGACCGTGTGGGCGGCGTGATCGATGCAACCCCGGCCGATATCGAAACCGCCCTTGCCGCCGCCCGGGTCTGGGCGGCCCCGGCCCAAACCCGCGCCAAGATCCTGTGGGCCGCCGCCGACCTTTACGAAGACCATTTCGGCGCGATCTTCGCCCTTTTGGCGCGCGAAGCCGGCAAGACCCAGACCGATGCCGTGTCAGAGCTGCGCGAAGCGGTGGATTTCTTGCGCTATTACGCCGCGCGCGCGGCCAATTCCGATACCGCCCCTGCGGGCCTTTACACCTGCATCAGCCCGTGGAACTTCCCGCTTGCGATCTTCTCGGGCCAGATCGCCGCAGCCCTTGCCACCGGCAATGGCGTCTTGGCCAAACCCGCCGGGCAGACGCCGCTGATTGCGGCCTATGCGACGGCGCTTTTGCACAAGGCCGGTGTGCCCACCACAGCCTTGCAACTTTTGCCCGGTGACGGCGCCACCGTCGGCGCGGCCCTGACCTCGGATCCGCGCATTAACGGCGTTTGTTTCACCGGCTCTACCGCCACCGCCTTGTCGATCCGCCGCGCCATGGCCGCAAATCTGGCCCCCGGAGCACCCCTGATCGCCGAGACCGGCGGGCTGAATGCGATGATCGTCGACAGCACCGCGCTCCCCGAACAAGCGGTGCGCGATATCATCGCCTCGGCCTTCCAGTCGGCAGGTCAACGCTGTTCGGCTTTGCGCTGCCTTTATGTGCAAGAAGACATCGCCCCGCATTTCACCGAAATGCTCTTTGGCGCGATGGAGGAGCTTGCCCTTGGCGACCCATGGGATCTTGAAACCGACGTCGGCCCGGTGATCGACCAGACCGCCGAATCTGGCATTCGCGCCCATATCGAACAGGCCCGCCGCGAAGGCCGCATGTTGCGCCAGCTGTCGCGCCCCAAAGGCGGGCATTTCATCGCCCCCGCCGTGATCAAGGTCAGCGGCATCGCCGATCTGACCCGCGAGGTCTTCGGCCCCGTCTTGCATATCGCCACGTTCAAATCCGCCGATCTGTTGAAGGTGGCTGCCGACATCAACGCCACCGGTTACGGCCTCACCTTCGGGCTGCACACCCGCATCGACAACCGCGTGCAAGAGGTCTGCGAAGCGCTGGCGGTGGGCAATATCTACGTCAACCGCAACCAGATCGGCGCGGTCGTAGGCTCTCAACCCTTTGGCGGCGAAGGGCTTTCGGGCACTGGCCCGAAGGCGGGCGGGCCGGAATATCTTGCCCGTTTCACCCATAACCCCGATCACGCGGCCATCACCGAAGCTGCGACAGGTCCGGCTGATCTGGCCTTGATCGCGAAATCCCTGAAGGTTGCCGCGTCAACCAAACCCATCAAGGAAATCAACCTGCCCGGCCCCACCGGCGAATCCAACCGCCTGAGCCTTCACCCCCGCGCGCCCTTCTTGTGCATGGGTCCGGGCGAAGCGGCTGCCCACGCGCAAGCGCAAGCGGTGCGCGCCCTCGGCGGCCAAGCGGTTGAGGTTCCGGGCGATCTGCCGCCCGAGGCTCTCAATGCCCTTCAAGGCTTCGCGGGCGCGCTTTGGTGGGGCGATACCGCCACCGCCCGCGTGATCGGCATGGCGCTGGCGGCGCGCAAAGGGGCGATCTTGCCGCTGATCACCGGCACACCCGACCTTGGCCATGTGGTCCAGGAACGCCACGTCTGCGTCGATACCACCGCCTCGGGCGGCAATGCCGCCCTTCTTGCCGAAGCCGGATCGGCGTGACCTTTACTTCCCCTTGACGCCGCCACGCGGATCGGAAAGCGTGACCCCATGTTTCCGATCCGCGATCATAACCCGTCAGAGCGTCGACCGCTGATCACCTATGCGATCATCACGGCGAATATATTGGTGTTCATCTATCAATGGCCATTGGCCAGCGATGATGCGGCCCTGTCGGCCTTTTTCCGCGATTGGGCCTTGTTCCCGGCGGCGGTGACCGGGGGCGCGGAATATCACGGGCTTTTCACCTCGATGTTCTTGCATGCAGGCATCATGCATATCGTCGGCAACATGCTCTTTTTATGGATCTTCGGCGATAACCTTGAAGATCAGATGGGGCATTTCGGCTTCTTGCTGTTCTACATCGCCTCGGGCCTGATCGCGAGCTTCGCCCAGATCGCCGCTGATCCCGGATCGACGGTGCCAACCGTCGGCGCTTCAGGTGCCATTGCAGGCGTGATGGGGGGCTATCTTTTGCTGTTTCCGCGGGCCCGCGTCGATATCATCATCATATTCGTGGTCCTCTTTCGTATCTTCACCATCCCGGCATGGATCGTGCTTAGCATCTGGTTCGGCTTGCAACTTTTTGGCGGGTTTGGCACCTCGACCGAAGGCGGCGGCATCGCCTATTGGGCCCATGCGGGCGGCTTCATTGCGGGCGCCTTGCTGACGCTGCCGGTTTGGCTGAAGCGCGGCGGCGCGCAGTTCTGGGCCCTCACCCACGGCCAGCCGCCGCACCCCGAAACCATGCTTTCGCCCTCAACCATCCCCCTCATCCGTCGCAGGAGATGACATGTTGCCAGAAATCCAAACACCTCACCGCCTGACCTGCCACTGCGGCGCGGTCGAGATTGAAGTGACACTTATCGACGGGTTTGCAACCGCAAGCCGCTGCGATTGCAGCTTTTGCCGCCGCCGCGGGGCCGTGGCGGCCACCGCACCGCTGGACGGTATCCGCATCTTGAAGGGGCAAGACAATCTAAGCCTTTATCAATGGGGCACCAGCACCGCGAAACATTACTTTTGCGCCACCTGCGGCATCTACACCCACCACCAGCGCCGCTCAAACCCCAATGAATACGGGGTGAATGTCGCCTGCCTTGAGGGCGTCAATCCACGCGATCTAGGGAATGTAGAGTGGAGCGACGGGGTCAACCACCCCTCTGACCGCAAGTGATCTGCGGCAGGCTAGCCCCAAGCGCGATTTTTCGGCGAAAAATCGGGTTCCGCCCGCCTCAGGCCGGCTCGCGCAGAATATCGGCCAGGGGCTTGAACAGATCTGCATTGCCCGCAATCAACGTGCCGCTCTCAAAGATCTGCCGGTCTTTGCGCAGGGCCTCGACAAAGCCGCCCGCCTCGCGCACCAGCAATATCCCGGCGGCCATGTCCCAGGTGACAAGCTCGCGCTCCCAATAGCCGTCATACCGCCCTGCCGCCACATAGGCGAGGTCAAGCGAAGCCGCCCCCCAGCGCCGCACACCCGCACAAGCGGGCATCAGCCGCGCCAGATCACGCATGGTGGCAGGCAAGGTTTTTTTCGTGCCGAACGGCACTCCGGTGGCAAAGACCGCCTCGGACATCGACCGACGCCCCGACACGCGGATCCGCGCCTCGTTCATCCAAGCGCCTTGGCCCTTTTCAGCCCAATACATCTCATCCTTGGCCGGATCGAAGACCACGGATGAGACAATCTCGCCCTTATGTTCAAGTGCAATTGAAACGGCCCAATGCGGCAATCCGTGCAAGAAATTCGTGGTCCCGTCCAAGGGATCGACAATCCAGCGCCGGGTTGGGTCCTGACCTTCCGTCTCGCCGGTCTCTTCGCCCAGCCAGCCATAGGTCGGGCGGGCGCCCATCAACTCTTCTTGAATGATCTTTTCGGCGGCAATATCGGCGCGGCTGACAAAATCGCCGGCCCCCTTCACAGACACCTGAAGGTTCTCCACCTCGCGGAAATCCTTGACCAGCGATCGCCCGGCTTTGCGGGCTGCCTTGAACATCAGGTTAAGATTGGCGGTGCCTTGCATGGGTGCTGGTTCCTACTTGCTTCAGGCGCGGGGATATACGCGCCCCTTCCCCGGAAGGAAAGGGCTTAACCCCCCAAAGCCTGACAACCAAACCCGCCTTCACCCAGCCTGGCGCAACTGCCGGGCCGAGGCGAAGGACAACAGCTTTTGGCTTTGCTCATCCCAAAGATGCATCCTTGCGCAAGAAAAGCTTTGCCAAAGCGTCATACGCTGTGCCTCGGCAAGCGCAGGATAGTCGCGCAACACCTCGCGCAGACGGTAAAACGGGATGCGGCTATAAAGGTGGTGCACATGGTGGATGCCGATATTGGCGGTCATCCAGCGCAGCACTGCGGGCAGATCATAGTGCGAGCTGCCGTGCAGGGCCGCATCATGCAGCTGCCAATCCTCACCGCGCTGCCATTCGGTTTCTTCAAACTGGTGCTGGATATAGAAAAGCCAAACCCCAAGCGTCGCCGCGATCAGGCATGTTGGCAGATAGATCAGCAAGATCGGCATCAGCCCCCCCAGCCAGATCACCAGCGCCACCCCGGCCAAGATCACGGCATTGGTGCCCATCGCACTGGTCCAGACCTTCCAGCCGTCGCGCATGAAGCCGATTGGCAAGCGGTTTTGCAAGATAAAGAGATAGGCTGGCCCCAGCCCGAACAACACGACCGGATGCCGGTAAAGCCGGTATTGCAGCCGCCCCCAGCGCGACATCGCATAATACTCCGCCACCGTCAGCGTCATCACATCGCCAATGCCGCGCTTATCAAGATTTCCTGATGCAGAATGATGAATGGAATGCGAGCGGCGCCAGACATCATATGGCGTCAAAGTCAAAACCCCAAGCGCACGCCCGACCCAATCGCTTACCTGACGGTTGCGAAAGAACGAGGCATGGCCGCAATCATGCTGAATGGCAAAGACCCGCAACAAGAAACCCGCACTGATCACCGACAGACCCGCCGCCAGCCAGTAGCTGTAAGACAGCGCCCACCAGGCCAGTCCCCAGGTCAAAAACAATGGCCCCAGGCTTACGGCCAGTTCGAAACTGCTGCGCAAATGGTTGGGTTCACGGTATTTCGCAAGGATTTTGACCCAATCGCGGGCATCCGGTAACGGCGGCGCAGATGCCTCCGTTTGCGGGGCTTCAACGGCCTCTGGCCTAATAGCAATCGTCATATTCGGGATTTAGTCCTTCTTGGTCATCGGTCCGGGTGCACCGTCTTCCCCAACGCGCAATCCGTCCGACCGTTGTTCTTGGCTCGTGTTTGTCGAAATAGGCGAAAGACTGCCGCCACGCAATCATTCCAATCGCATAATCGCAGAAATAACCCAAGGCGACTAATGAATTGTTGATGACGCAAGGCAAGCGTTGCGGCAGATCCTGGCTTAGCCTGCGCCCAGCATTGACGCAAAAAACCCTTCCGGATCATCCACTTCGACAAGTTTCTTGCCATCAATCAACCAAAAGCGGTTTCCGGTGGCGCGCAAAAATGCACGGTCATGTGATACCAAAAGGCCACTGGCCCCATACGCGCATAATTCTGCTTCAAGGGCTTCTTGCCCCTCGATATCCAGATGGTTGGTCGGTTCATCCAGCAAATAGAAGTTCGGGTCGGCAAGGCGCAGCACCACCATGGCCAGCCGCGCCTTTTGTCCGCCCGACAGCACCGATACCGGCCGTGATTGCAGATCCGTCGCGATCCCGGCCCCCGCAAGGGCGCTGCGCGTGGCTTGATCATTGCGGCCCATCTGGCTGACCAGATCAAAGGGCGTGGCATCGGGATCAAGCTGCGAAAGGGCTTGGTCGCAATAGCCAAGGGCAAGCGTCGGTGCCACCCGAATGGCCGCGGCCCCGCTGGCCAGAATCGCGCCGTGAATCGCGGCCACCAGCCGCGATTTGCCCGCCCCATTGCGGCCCAGAACCACAATCCGGTCGCCACGCTCTATCCACTTCTTGCCGGTCTTGAACAACAGCCGCCCGTCCGGGGTCGTAACCTCAAGATCCTCCAGCGCAATCAATGCCTTGGCATGGGTTCCGCTATTGCCGAGCCGGATCGCGCCCGCACTTTGATCAAGATGCGCCGGTTTTGCCGCCTCTTCGATCTTGGCCGCCCTTTCGCGCAACTGCTTGGTTTTGATCGTCAAAAGATCGGACCCTGAATTGATCCCGATATTGTTCAGCTTGGCGGCCTGGCGGCGCAGCTGATCGGCCTTCTTCAACGCGTTTTGGTGGCGCCGCCCCATGGCCGCATCCACCTCATCCAGCGCCGCACGGGCTTTGCTGTAGGGCAACGAAAAAATAGCAGAATCCTTTGCCCGCAAGAACAGCGTCCGCCCCGTCGCCTCATCCAAAAAGGCGCGGTCATGGCTTGCCGCCAACACCGCGACCTGGCGCGGCAAGGCCGCAAGCCAGCCCTGCAGCTTGCCGATCCGGTCAAGGTCCAGGTGGTTGGTCGGTTCATCCAGCAACAACAGATCCGGCTCGCCAACCCAGGCCTTCGCCAATAAGGCCGTGCGCCGCCAGCCACCGCTTAGCGCGGCAAGCGGGCGATCGTGCAGATCAACCGGCACCTGCAGATCATCCAGCACCACATCAACCCGCCACCCCTCAAATTGCCGCTCTTCCTCTGTCAAGCCCTCGGACACCGCCGCGCGCAAGCTCAGCGGCAGCAGCGCGCCCGGCACGTCTTGTTCGACATAGGCCACAACCACGCCACGCCCTCGGGTAATCTCGCCGCTGGTCGGGTCTTGCTGGCCTGCAAGGCTGCGCAACAGTGTTGTCTTGCCGCGCCCGTTGGCGGCCACAAGCCCGATGCGGTCGCCGGGATGGATTGTCATGGTCAGGTCGGAAAACAGCGGCGCCCCAAGGGTAACGCCCAGATCTTTTATATTTATCAATGACATATCAGCCTCGCCTGCCAGCCCCTGTCGGTCTGAATGTTTTGGGGCGTTTGGATCAAAGGTCATGCTTGGCCAAATGCCAGACATGCCCATGGGGCAGATAAGGTCAGTTACCTTAAGCGTTTCGGGTTTGACTTGAAGTATCAAGCATCATCTAACGCGTTGAAATCTCTGATTTCAAGCAGCCTTAAATGATTCAGGTTTAACACGAAACGCTAAATATCCGCCCCGCATCGCATGACGCGGGGCAAAGACGGGGCCATAGGTCAGATGCTGCCGGTAATGCGTTGTCATGCAGCCCTCCCTTTGTTTGTGGCCTGACCACAGCCTAACCCAGACAATTGCCATCGGGCAAGACCTCAGGCCCTTTGCAGTTTCACCGGCTCACTGCGCGCCAGTTTCAAGAAATGCGCCATATAGGGCTGGGCCGCATCCTCGCTTCGGGTTGCGGCAAAGATCCGTTTGACCAACCCCTTTTCAGTGACCTTGCGGGTGACATAATCGGGCTGATATTTCACCTCACGCAAAACCCAGTCCGGCAGCACCGCCACCCCACGATCCGAAGCGACCAGCATCAAGATCACCGCCGTCAGCTCAACCTGCCGCACCGCACGCGGCTCTACCTTGGCGGCCGTCAGTAGGCCCGAAAAGATGTCCAGGCGGCCCCGATCGACCGGATAGGTAATCAACACCTGATCGCGAAAATCCTCGGCCACCACGAACGGCTTTTGCGCCAGTGCGTTTTGGCTGGCCGCAACCAGTGTCGGTGAATAATCAAACAAAGGGTGGAAAACCACATCGCGCAGATCTTCCGGGTCCGAAGAGATGACCAGATCCACCTCCTCACGCCCCAATGCCGGCAAAGCGTCAAAGGCAAGGCCGGGGCGAATATCGACATCCACATCCGGCCAGGCCCGCCGGAACTGCTCCAACACCGGAAAAAGCCAGTCAAAACAGGCATGGCATTCGATGGCGATATGCAGCCGCCCGGTGCGCCCCGACCGCAAGGCGCGAAACTCATCCGCCAATGCCTCGATCTCGGGCAACACCCGCTCAGCCGTGCGCAACAACCGCATTCCCGCCGATGACAGGCGTAAAGGCTTGGTCCGGCGCACAAAAATCTCGATCCCGGCCTGATCCTCCAGACCTTTCATCTGATGGCTCAGCGCCGATTGGGTGATGTTCAATATCTCGGCGGC
>JBAUHP010000512.1:0-1987 GCA_049680345.1 Albidovulum sp.
CTCGGCCGATGTCCCCAAAAACCCCGCCAACAGATGCGCAATCGACGGGGGGACCAGCGTAGGTTCGGGCGCGCCGAAGGCCCAGATCCGCAAGGCGGATAACGGCCCGCCCAGTGTCACATAGGCCGAAAGACCCATCACCAGAACGATCAGGACCGAGCGCAGATCCCCGCCGCCCACGCGCGCCAAAGCGCCGTATCCACAATTGCCCGCCAATGCCATGCCATAGCCAAACAAGAGGCCGCCAAAGATATTGGCAAGCGGGTTCCAACCGCGCGATAGGTAAAGCGTATGGCTCAGATCCAAAAGCCCCGCCGCCGAAAGCCCGAACGTGGCGATCACCGCGACGCCGATCGCGATCCCCCACATGCGCAATCGAAGCGGATTCTCGCCATAAAAAAGGTCTTCTATCGCGCCCAAAGTGCAAAACCGCCCCACGCGTGCGGCCAGCCCAAGAAGCACACCACCAAAAAGCCCGACAAGGGCGATAAGGACCGGTTCAGAGAGCACCTCAGGCATTGTTGCCTTTCCCCAAATCCGCCGCGACAGCCTGTCGGGCAGCGCTCATTTCTCGCGGCAAAACAGGTCGTAGACGACTTCCATGATCTTCTTGGGGCGGTCGTCGGCCAATTTGTAGTAAATTGCCTTGCCGTCGCGGCGCGGTATGACCAGCCCTTCAAGTCTGAGGCGGGACAATTGTTGGGAAACAGCAGCCTGGCGCGCCGAAAGCAGCTCTTCAAGTTCGGTCACCGATTTTTCGCCCGACGCGAGATGGCAAAGGATCATCAAGCGGCCTTCATGGCTGATGGCCTTCAGAAAGTTGGACGCCTTCATGGCATTGGCGGCCATTTTGTCCTTGTCTTCAGCGCTCATGTTAACGTCAAAAACGGGTAGGCCCATCTGGTTCTCTTTCTTCTGACATTCCGCGGCCGTCGAAGCCAATGGTTGCTGGTTATATACCAACCTCACCGCGATACATCAACGCGGGCGTCCGATAGCATTTTCGCGAGCAATCCCCAGAAAAAATCCTCTCCGGGGTATCCTTCGATCCGTGACTTTTCTTGTCCGTCGATCATCAAGACGAAGGTCGGTGTAAAATGCAGTGAACGGCTGAAAGTCAAATCACCGGGTTGGGTCGCGTGAATATCCAAGCGCCGCAAAGGTGCAGCCTTACCCTCATCCGTCTTTGGGTAAATATGTGCGATTTCGCTGTTCCAGCGCGCGCACCAGATGCAGCCTTTTTCTTCCACCATGATCAAGGCGGTATCCGCCGCAGCCGCGACTGATGTGCACACAAACAGTGACAGGCTTAGAATGGTAAGGCGAAGTGACATGCCCAGTTTGACCTTTACTTATCATACCACATAATATGAATATGTGAATTACACAAGAGTGAGCCCGGCAATGATGGACGTAACGTTTCTAGGTGCCGCATTTGCAGGCCTGTTGTCATTCTTGTCGCCCTGCATCTTGCCAATGGTCCCGTTTTATCTGAGTTATCTGGCCGGAGTGGGCATGAACCAGATCTCTGCCGGGGCGGAAGTTGATCGAAATACGCGCCTGCGCGCCGTGCTTGCAGCCTGCTTCTTTGCCGCAGGTGTCATCACCATCTTCATGGGGTTCGGGGCAACGGCAAGTGTTTTCGGGCAGGTCGTGCGAGAGTATTTCGATGTGCTTCGCTGGATTGCCGCCGCCATCATCATCGGCATGGGGCTGCACTTTCTTGGTGTTATCCGGATTGGGATTTTGTACCGGCAATTGCGGGCGGACATAGGCCAAACCTCGAATGTCAGCCTGCTGGGGGCCTATGTGATCGGTCTGGCTTTTGCCTTTGGCTGGACGCCTTGCGTGGGACCGGTACTTGCAGCGATCTTGTTCACGGCGGCCGGGGCCGAGTCTGCCGCGACGGGGGCGGGGTTGTTGTTCGTCTATGGCCTGGGGATGACCGCGCCCTTTGTCATGGCTGCGTTCTTCATCGGTCCGTTCA
>JBAUHP010000513.1:0-2109 GCA_049680345.1 Albidovulum sp.
GCGGGGCTGACGGTGGGGGTGAAGCGCGGCGGGCTGTTGCTGTCGCTTCTGGTTTTGCCGCTTTACGTGCCGACCTTGATCTTTGGCGCCGAGGTGGTGCGGCGCGGCAGTGAAGGGCAGGGGGTGGCCACGCCCTTGGCACTTTTGGCCGCGATCACCCTTGCGGCGGGCGCGTGCCTGCCCTACGCCACGGCTGCGGCAATCCGCGTCAATCTGCGGTAAGATATTTATGCTATGACGGATGCGAATTGAAGGGCGGGGGCCAATGTCGATCTGGGAATATGCCAATCCGAAACGCTTCATGCAGGCGTCGGCCCGCGTGCTGCCGGTGGTATCGGTGCTGGCGGCCGTTCTGGTGATCGGTGCGCTGATCTGGGGGTTTTTCTTCACGCCCGATGATTACAAGCAAGGATCGACCGTCAAGATCATCTTCATCCATGTGCCCGCCGCGATGATGGCGGTGTCGGCGTGGTTCATGATGCTGGTCGCGTCCCTGATCTGGCTGATCCGTCGCCACCATGTATCGGCGCTTGCGGCCAAGGCTGCGGCCCCGGTGGGGATGGTCTTCACGCTGATCGCCCTTCTTACCGGCGCGCTTTGGGGCCAGCCGATGTGGGGCACCTGGTGGGCGTGGGATCCGCGCCTGACGTCATTCTTGATCTTGTTCTTGTTCTACCTTGGCTACATCGCCCTTTGGGCGGCGATCGAGGCACCGGATTCCGCCGCTGACCTGACCTCGGTCTTGTGCCTTGTCGGATCGGTCTTTGCGTTTTTGAGCCGCTATGCGGTGTTGTTCTGGAATCAGGGCCTGCATCAGGGATCAAGCCTGTCGATGGATGCCGAAGAGCATGTCCATAATGTCTATGCCTATCCTTTATGGACGGCGATCATCGGCTTTGTGGTGCTGTTCGTGGCATTGGTCTTGCTGCGGACCCGCATTGAGGTGCTACGGCGGCGTCTGAGTGCCTTGCAGGCGCGGGAGCGGGCGGCATGAGCGTGGAGCTGGGCAAATATGCGTTCACGGTGCTGGCGGCTTACGGGGTGACGGCGGTGTTGCTGGTCGGTCTGATCGGGGCATCTGTCTGGCAATACCGGCGCATCCGGCGCGCGTTGACGGCGCAAGAACAGCGGTGTGGCGAGAATGGCTAGGATTTCGCCGCTGCTGCTGCTGCCGCCTTTGGTGTTTGCGGGGATCGTTGCGGCATTCATGCTGGGGATGCAGCGCGATGACCCCGATGCCTTGCCCTCGGCCTTGATCGGCAAAGAGGCGGCACCGGTGGTGTCTGTGGCACTTGGCGATATGCCCGCGTTCTTTGATGCCGATTTGCGGGACGGCAAGGTCAAGATCGTGAATTTCTGGGCATCGTGGTGCGCGCCTTGCCGGGCCGAACACCCGAACCTTCAGCTTTTGGCCGATGAGGGGGTGACGGTGCTTGGGGTGAACTACAAGGATGCGCCTGCCGATGCGCTGGCCTTTCTGGCGGACCTGGGCAATCCCTTTGCAAAGCTGGTCGCCGACCCAAACGGGCGCATGGCGATTGACTGGGGTCTTTACGGTGTCCCTGAAAGCTTTGTGATTGACGGGCAGGGCAAAGTCATCTTGCGCTTTGCCGGGCCGATCACCGGGCGGGTGCTGGAAAGTGAGATCCGGCCTGCACTGAAAAAAGACGCCGCTGGGGAGTAGACCCAGCGGCGTGTTGGTTCAATGATACAATGATGCCAGGATCAGCAGGGCAAACCCTGCAAACTCGAACCACGGCAAACTTGGAAAATTGCGCAGTGTTAATAGTGACCGTTTCATGCGCTGCGTATAATTCATCGGCACCCCAAAAAATAGTAAACGACACTGCAGTTTTTGGCAGGTCATCGAAAATCAGTGTTTCGATTGTCTGTAGGGCTACTAACTTTTAGACAGGTTTTGCGCTAACATCGCGGAATTGGATCCGATCTGCACTGCGGCGTTAACCATTTGGGGGACCGTGACACCCGATTTGACGCGGCGATTCTTGGCCGGTGTTTCGGTCGGCGCGGCTTATGGGTGAGGGCAGATACGAAAACGCCCCGACCGGCGGGGCGGGGCGTTCTCTGTGGTGGAAAAATCACCGTTAC
>JBAUHP010000514.1:0-4977 GCA_049680345.1 Albidovulum sp.
AAGCATGAACGATGGCGCCAAGCGACGTCGCCGTGCCGATCGCGGCCAGACCGGCGACACCGGCGCCGACGACCAGAACCTTGGCTGGCGGCACTTTGCCCGCCGCCGTCACCTGCCCCGTGAAGAAACGGCCAAAGTTGTTGCCCGCCTCGATCACCGCGCGGTAGCCCGCGATATTGGCCATCGACGACAGCGCATCCATCTTTTGTGCCCGGCTGATGCGCGGCACCATATCCATGGCGATAACAGTGGCACCTTGTTTGTTGCAAAGCTCCAAAAGCTCTTTGCTTTGCGCGGGATAGAAGAATGAAATCAGGGTCTGTCCCTTGGTCAGACGCTTGGCCTCTGCATCCGATGGGGGCCGTACTTTGACGATGGTATCAACGGCCTTGAAAAGCGCCGTCGCGGTCTTGACCACGCTGACCCCGGCCGCCTGATACGCTTTGTCGGAAAACCCTGCCAACGCACCAGCGCCCGCTTCGACAAAACATTCATGCCCCAGCTTTTGCAGCAAGGCGGCGGAATCCGGCGTCATCGCAACCCGCGCTTCGCCGTCAAATACTTCTTTCGGTGCCCCGATTTTCACTGTCTCTCCCTTTCGGCTGAACTGGCTTGACCCCTCGATCAAATCCAATAGGCTCATACCCCATACGCAAGATTATTACTCCAAATTGCCGCGCCGCAGCAACAAGCTTTTGGCCAGCACCCGGTTAATCAACGCCGCCCGCTATATCCAACGGCGTGTCCGGGCGGCATATTCCTCATACTCTGGCCCGAATGTTTCATGAAGCCGCTGCTCTTCATCCAAGATGAAGCGGCGCCGGATCACTTCCATAAAGACCGCCACCAATGGCAAGGCGATCAAGGCGCCCCAATAAAGGAAAAGCCCCGCAAGAAAAAGCGTATCGGCCAGATAAATAGGATTGCGGCTGAAGCGAAAAATACCGCCCGTCACCATCCGCGACGGCACCCGGTGCGGCACCACCGTCGTGCGGCGAAACAGCATCTGCAACACCGCAACCACAAAGATCACCAGGGCCACAATGATCAGCACCGCGCCGGTTTCGCTGGCATATCGAATGTCGGTCGGCCAGATGAATGCCACAGCACCGCCCAATGCCGCGAACCCCGCCAGCCATATTGGGGGGAAATCCACCTCTCTGGAAATCACGCTGCTCTCCTTGCCTTGCCCAGCACAACCCTAAGGTGCTGCGCTGACAGGCGCAAGGGTTGCAGGCTCCACTAAACGCCCCATTCACGTTTATACTGGACCGGTAGCGCGATGTATTTTAAGCTCAAAGCATCAACTCGGGATGGGCCAATGACAACCGACTTCTCCGCCACACGCGCCGCCTTTCATCTGCCTGACGGCATTGTCTATCTTGACGGAAACTCGCTCGGCCCCCTGCCCCGCGCCGCCACCGCGCGGGTGTCGTCTTGCATGAATGACGAATGGGGAAAAATGCTCATCACCGGCTGGAACAAGGCGGGCTGGATGGCGCAACCGGCCCGGCTTGGCGACCGCATCGCCCGCCTGATCGGGGCAGAGCAGGGATCGGTGGTCTTGGGCGATACTTTGTCGATCAAGGTTTATCAGGCACTGGCCTCGGCACTTGATCTGAACCCTTCGCGCCGGGTCGTGCTCTCCGACAGCGGCAACTTCCCTTCCGACCTTTACATGGCCGAAGGGCTGATCCGCAGCCTTGGCCCCGAATACAGCCTGCGTATCCTCCCCCCCGAGGAGATCGCGGCCGCGATCGACGAGGGCGCGGCAGGCGATGTCGCAGTCTTGATGCTGACCGAGGTGGATTACCGCACCGGCCGCAAACACGATATGAAAGCCTTGACCCAAAAGGCCCATGCCGCAGGCGCGATGGTGGTCTGGGATCTGGCGCATTCCGCCGGTGCCCTGCCAGTCGATCTGGCTGGTTGTCAGGCCGATTTCGCGGTGGGTTGCACCTATAAATACCTCAATTCCGGCCCCGGCGGCCCAGCCTTCATCTATGTGGCCTCCCGCCATGCAGACAAAGTGCGCCCAGCGCTTTCAGGCTGGCTTGGGCATGCGGAACCCTTTGCCTTCGATCTGTCTTACCGCCCCGGCGCGGGCATCGAACGCATGCGCGTCGGCACCCCGCCGGTCTTGCAAATGGCAGCACTCGAGGCCTCTCTTGATATCTGGGACACGGTCGATATGGCCGATGTCCGCGCCCGCTCGATCGAACTGACCGAAGCCTTCATTCACTGGGTCGAGGCCGCTTGCCCAATGCTAACGCTTGCCAGCCCGCGCGACCCTGAAATGCGCGGTAGCCAGGTCAGCTTTCGCCACCCCGAAGGCTATGCGATCATGCAAGCGCTGATCGCCCATAACGTCGTCGGTGACTTTCGCGCCCCCGATATTTTGCGCTTTGGCATAACCCCTCTTTACACCTCGATGGAGGATCTCAGCAGCGCCGTCCTCGTCTTGGCCGATGTGATGGAGAAAGATCTGTGGGACCGACCCGAATACAAGATCCGCGCCAAGGTGACATGATCGCGCGCGCGGACCTGCCCTTGGCCCTCACGGCTTGCACAGGCAGCCATGCGTCCCCGCCGCCTCCCTACGGCGACGCCTCCCAATGCCTCGGATAACCGAGCCACCTTTGGCGCGCCCCGGCGCGTGGGCCGGGTTGTGGCGGCGCATGGCGCTCAAGGCCACAATAGCGGCCCGCAAGGAGTGATCGGCCCACCCCGCCACGGCGGGCGCCCTTCAATCTTGCAATCGGAGAATTCCATGACCCAACCCTATGACCCCGCTGCCGACGGTGCCCAGATGTCTTTTGACGGGCGTATGTCTTACAGCGATTACCTTGGCCTTGACGCCATATTGACCGCCCAAAAACCGCTGTCATCCGCGCATGACGAAATGCTGTTCATCGTCCAGCACCAGACATCCGAATTATGGATGCGGCTGGCCTTGCACGAAATCGCCGCTGCGCGCACCGCAATCGCCGCCGACGATCTGCAAAGCGCTTTCAAGATGCTGGCCCGCGTGTCCCGGATCATGGAGCAGTTGAATTCGGCATGGGATGTCTTACGCACCATGACCCCCGCCGATTACACCCATTTTCGCACGGCTTTGGGCCAGTCATCGGGCTTTCAGTCCTGGCAATATCGCTTGATCGAATTCGCCCTTGGCAACCGCAATGCGGCGATGCTCAAACCCCATGCCCACCGGCCCGAGATTTTGGCGAAACTGCAAGCAGAGCTGGCCCAGCCATCGCTTTATGACGCGGCCCTGGCCGCCCTCGCGCGGGCGGGCCTGCCCGTGCCCGATGACGTCTTGCACCGCGATGTAAGCCAGCCATGGCTGGCCGATCCGCGGGTTGAGGCCGCATGGCTTGCCGTCTACGCCAAACCCGAAAACCAATGGCCGCTTTACGAGCTGGCTGAAAAGCTGGTTGATCTTGAAGATTACTTCCGCCGCTGGCGTTTCAACCATGTCACCACGGTAGAGCGGGTGATTGGCCTGAAACGCGGCACTGGTGGTACCGGCGGGGTCAGCTATCTGCGCCGGATGTTGGAGGTAGAGCTTTTCCCCGAACTTTGGAACCTGCGCACCGCCCTATAACGCCGCCGCAGCCGCAGCAATCAAACAGCGGCCCCGGTCAGACTGCCCCGGTTCAACTGTCAAAGCGCCCCGTCCGCCTGCCAACGTCACAGGCGCCAGGTGCAAATCATGGGTGGGGGGAGAATGGTGTTGATGAGAGGAAAGGTACGCGGCGCGTCGGCGAAATCAGGTATAAAGCCGACGCCACCCCGGCGCTTTCAGTTTTGCCCCGTCAACGCCCCGTAATCGCTGACCAAAAGATGCAGCGGATCGGCATCTTCCTCAACCTTGGAAAAACGCCCGATCTTTTCGCGAAAGATGTTGTCGGTCAGATCGTCGTTCACGGTTGAAACCTCGCCGATCAGCACATCACCGCCCTCGCCCCAAAACGCATGCCAATCTCCCGGCATCAGCGTCACACTTTCGCCCGGCGCCAGGCGCAACACCTCACCGGGGGCAAAGCTGCGCGCAATTCCGTCGCAACGCACCATGCCACCAGCCTTGTCATCAAACCCCCCGCTCGCATCAGATCCAAACAGCTCAACCGCAAGCACCGCTCCGCCCCGGTTGATGATATCTTCCGCCTTAATCACATGTGTATGCATCGGGCTGATCTGATCTTGCCGCGTGATCAGCAGCTTTTCGGCATAACACATGCCGCCCCCACGGCGCAGATCGGCAAGCAAGCCATTGCGCAAGGTGAATAAAAACAACCCCAGCCGTTCAAAATCACCCTGCCCGTAATCGGTAATATCCCAGCCCAAACCCGCGTCGATAATCGCTTGCGCATCGTTGCGGGCGCGAAAATCATCCGGGGTCCAATAGGCGAAAGGCGGCAGCACAAAGCCGAATGAGCGCATGAAATCATCCGCTGCCAACATAATCTCATTGATCCGCGAACGCTTCATCTGAAGGCCCCAAGTTTAAGTGTTCGGGTCACTTGTTCAAAACAGCCCGTTGGCTTTTTGAACAGAGCGCACAAAGTCGACAATCGCGCCAACCTCTACTTCGGTCAATCCGGGAACCGGCGGCATATCGCCAAAGCCCCAGTGATGGGCCTGCGCGCCATTCACGACCGCCGCAAAGAAAGCCGCATCGCCGTGGTGGCCGGGCAGGTAAAATTCGTGCAAGAACGGTGGCCCTTTGTCCTCAACCCCGGTCAGGGTTTCACCATGGCACGCCGCGCAATTGGCAGCATAGACCGATTGGCCCAAGACGGCCGCACCGGTAAGGTTGGGGATGATTGTGCCCGAGGGTTCCTCTTCACCAGCCTCAAATTGCCCCAGACCCGTGACAACCATCAAGGCCCCGGCCATCACCACAGCCGCGCAGATCACTGCATTTCGCATCATATATTACCTACCCTATGCCGCGCTCTTGGCCGTTTAGAC
>JBAUHP010000515.1:0-1781 GCA_049680345.1 Albidovulum sp.
ATGAACTGCTGCCCGATGATCTGTCGTGCATGGAATGGAACTTTGAGAAATCGGTCGAGATCATGCCCTGCCTTGCCGAGGCTGGCGTCAAGCGGGTGATCAACGGGCCGATGATCTTTTCGCCCGATCTTGGGCCGCTGATCGGCCCACACCCGGCCTTGCGCAACTACTTTTGCGCCAATGGGGTCATGGCCGGGTTCAATCAGGGCGCGGGCATTGGCCGGGTGCTGTCGGAATGGATCATCGGGGGCGCGCCAGAGATTGATATGTCCCATTGGGATGTGGCGCGTTTTGGCGATTGGGCAACCCCCCGCTATACCGAGGAAATGACCCGCTATTTCTACGAAAACCGTTCAGAAAAGGTCTTTCCCTATCAAAGCTTTGACGCGGCCCGTCCGCAGGCCATGTCGCCCGTTCATGACCGGCTGGCGGCACAGGGCGCGGTTTTTGGCACCGGTTTCGGGTGCGAACATGCAACATGGTTCGCGCCGTCTGGCACCAAGGCGAAAGACAGCCTGACCTACCGCCAGCCCAATTGGTGGGGGCCAGTGGCCGAAGAAGGCCGACGCGTGCGCGAAGCTGTGGGTCTTTACGACTTTTCCGACATGGCCAAATTCGAACTGTCCGGGCCGGATGCCGGCGCTTGGCTTGACCGCATCATGGCCAACCGATTGCCGAAACCGGGGCGGCTTTGCCTGTCACCGATGCTGTCGGACAAGGGCCGCGTCATTGGGGATTTCACCATCTCTAACCTTGGCGACCGCTACTTGATCGTCGGCACCTACGCAAAGCAGCTTGCCTATTTGCGGCATTTCAACAATTACCTGCCTGCCGAAGGCGTCAACCTTTCCAACCGGTCGGATGAACTTGCGGGCCTCAGCATCGCCGGACCGAACGCTCAGGCGTTGATTGCCAACCTGGCTGATCGCGCTATGGATACCGCCAGTTTCCGTTTCATGGATGCAGACAGCTTGGGCATCGCGGGGGTGGAAAACGTCACAACGCTGCGCGTGTCTTACACTGGCGAGACGGGGTATGAGATGTACATGCCGCGCGCCGATCAACCACGGCTTTTCGATGCGCTGCGGCGTGAAGGGGCGGCACACGGGCTGTCACTGGTCGGCCTTAGAAGCCTGATGATGTTGCGGCTGGAGAAAAGCTTTGCCGCCTGGGGGGCTGAGCTGACGTCAGACTATTTCGCGCATGAATGCGGGATGATGCATCACGTCAAACTCGACAAGGGTGATTTCATAGGGCGGGAAGCGGCCCGCAACTACGGCCCACCGCGCGAACGGCCGATCACACTGACGGTAGATGCCGGCGACTGCGCAATCTGGGGGGATGAGGCGATCTTCCTTGATGGCGCACCGGTCGGCTATGTGTCCTCGGGCGGTTGGGGGCCGGTGACGGACGTGCATATCGCGCTCGGCTATGTGCGCCCGGATGCGTGGGTGCCGGGCGGACGGTACGAGGTGGAGGTGTTGGGCAAACTGCGCCCCGCAGATCTTCAGGCCCAGCCCCTATATGATCCAACCGGCGCGCGGATGCGGGCCTGACAAGTGAGGAGCGAATGATCGTCACCGGTGGACATCCCTATCAGGGCTACAGTGTCGGCATCCTGAAGTTCGATCAGAAACTTTATCCGATGATGCCAGGCGATGTGGGCAATGCGACAAGCTATCCCTTCCCGGTTTTGATCCGCGAGATCAAGGGGCTGATCGACGGCCCGTATTTACCGCTGACCAATCCTGACGGCAGTCATAAACCAGAGGTGCAGCTTT
>JBAUHP010000516.1:0-5644 GCA_049680345.1 Albidovulum sp.
CGCGCCAAAAGATCCATGCAGGCCATGCGCACGGCGACGCCCATTTCGACCTGATCCTGGATCACGGATCGGTTGATGTCATCCGCCAGCTCTCCGTCGATCTCGACCCCGCGGTTCATCGGGCCGGGGTGCATGACGATGGCGTCATCCTTGGCGAAGGCCAGCTTTTCGGCATCCAGCCCGTAGCGGTGGTAATATTCCCGCTCGGAAGGGATGAAACCGCCGTCCATCCGTTCCTTTTGCAAGCGCAGCATCATCACTACATCGGCGCCCTTCAGGCCTTCGCGCATGTCGTCGTAAAGCTCGCACCCAAATTCGCCGACACCGGCGGGCATCAGGGTTGGCGGGGCGATCAGGCGGATGCGGTTTTCCATCTTGCCCAGCAAGATGAGGTTTGAGCGGGCTACGCGGCTATGCGCGACATCGCCGCAAATCGCCACGGTCAGGCGGTGAAGGCGGCCCTTGGCGCGGCGGATGGTCAGCGCGTCCAGCAAGGCCTGGGTCGGGTGTTCATGCCGCCCGTCGCCCGCATTCAGAACCGCGCAATTGACCTTGGACGCCAGCAGGTTCACCGCCCCCGATGAGGGATGGCGCACCACCAGAAGGTCCGGGTGCATCGCGTTCAGCGTCATCGCCGTATCAATCAGGGTTTCGCCCTTTTTGACCGATGAATGCTGCATCGCCATATTCATCACATCGGCGCCAAGGCGTTTTCCGGCCAGTTCAAAAGAGGCCTGGGTGCGGGTGGAGGATTCGAAAAACATATTGATCTGGGTCATGCCTTCCAAAGCGTCGGAATGTTTGACCGTGCGGCGGTTCAGATCGACATATTTTTCGGCAAGATCCAGAACAGTGCGGATTTCTTCGGGGGCAAGATGCTCGATCCCCAAAAGGTGACGCGCGCGGAATGTCATATATCCTCCGGAGCTGGTTCGGATGCTTATGACAAAAGCAGGCGCGCTGGGCAACAGGGCTTGCACGGCTTTACCTTGCAAGGGCGCGGTCTTAGGGTGTGGACCATGGATTCTGCTGCACCGATCATGGATTTTCACGCCGCCCGCGCCCTTTTGGCGTGGCAATTGGAGCTTGGCGCAGATGAGCCGATCGGGGATGGGCCGATCAACCGCTACGAGTTGGCGGCAGAGGCACCCAAACCCGCCCAAGTGGACGCCGCGCCCGAGGCGCAGATATCCAGGCTTGATCCCGTCGATGTGGCAGTGGCGGCGGCCGGGGCGGCCACGACTTTGGCCGAACTGGCCGAAGCGCAGGCGGGTTTTGAGCTTTGTGAGTTGAAGAAGGGTGCGCGCAACTTTGTCTTTGCCGATGGCAATGCGGCGGCCAAAGTGATGATCATCGGCGAAGCGCCGGGGCGCGATGAGGATCGCGAGGGGCGGCCCTTCGTTGGCCGTGCGGGCCAGCTGTTGGACCGGATGTTCGCGGCCATCGGGCTTGCGCGTGGCGCGACCGAGCCCGAGGCGGCTTTCTACATCACCAATGTCATGCCATGGCGCCCGCCGTCGAATCGCGATCCGGAACCGGAAGAGATTGCGATGATGCTGCCGTTCTTGCAAAAACATGTCGAACTGGTCGCACCTGATGTGATCGTGCTGATGGGCAACACGCCTTGTGCGGCGGTGCTTGGCACGCGCGGCATCTTGCGGCTGCGGGGTAAGTGGGCCGAAGGTTTTGGCCGCGCGGTCATGCCGATGACCCACCCCGCCGATCTTTTGCGCAACCCGGCGGCCAAGCGCGAGGCCTGGGCGGATTTGCTGGAAATCAAGGCGCGACTGGCGGAGGTAGACTGACGCAATGGCAGGGGCGAGGGCAGAGGCGAGTGCAAAGGCGAGAGAATTCATTCCGGTGCGTATTGCGGTGTTGACTGTTTCCGACAGCCGCGGCCCATCGGACGACCGGTCCGGCGATACTTTGGTCGAACGGCTGACAGCGGCGGGGCATCTGTTGGCCGCCCGCGATATTGTGCAAGACGACCGCGCCGTGATTGCGGCCAAGCTGCGGGCTTGGGTGGCTGATCCGGGCGTTGATGCGATCATCTCGACCGGCGGCACCGGGTTGACGGGGCGCGATGTGAGCGTTGAGGCGCACCGAGATGTCTATGAAAAGGAAATTGAGGCTTTCGCCACGGTTTTCACCATCGTCTCGATGAAAAAGATCGGCACATCTGCGGTGCAATCGCGGGCCACGGGCGGGGTTGCCGGCGGCACCTATCTTTTCGCTCTGCCCGGCAGCCCCGGTGCGTGCCGCGATGCCTGGGATGAGATCTTGAGCTTTCAGCTGGATTACCGTCACAAGCCGTGCAATTTCGTGGAAATCATGCCACGGCTGGATGAACATTTGCGGCGCAAATAGCCTGCCCTAGCCCGGTCTAGCCTGTGCAGCCGTGCAGATCGAAGACATTGCCGCCCGAGGCGAAAACCGTGATGCGCACCGATGACCGGTCAAGTGCGAATGGCTTGGCGGTGGCAGGCACCAGATCGGAAATATCCGTCAAGCGACCGTTCCCGGCGCTGGTTTCAACCGATGACACCCAAACCGAGCTGTCAGCAAGTTCGATCACGGCAAAATCGCCCTGGGCGGCCCGTGGCAGCGCGATATCTGTGCGCAGCCGCAGCCCGTCGGCAAGCGGGCTGACCGCGCATACCGGGGTGGCAATGCCCGCCTTGGCCCCATTTTGCGGCCCCGCCGCCAAGGCCGCACGAATTGCCGGATCAGCCTTGCGGGCGGCGGAAAGTTCGCCCGAAATATCGACACTGATCGGCACGCAAATCTCTTCACAAACCCCAAGATCTATATGGCCGGTAATCGAAACTGTTTCCGCGCCGTTCACCGGAAAAAACTCGACCGGCAAGATAAGTTCGTCCTTATAGGCAAGGGTTCGCATGCCGTTAAGATCAAACACCTCCGGGCGTGGCCAGTGATAGGCGACGCGCCCGATATTGCTTGAACCGCTCCAATTAAACTGAGGCGGAATGCCCGATGCCCCGGGTGCGCGCCAATAGGTTTTCCAACCCGGCGCAAGGGTCAGGCGCACGGCGGCCATCTGCGAACCTGATGCGGTGCGCCAGCCGGGCAAAAGCTCTGCCCTGATCAAGTTATCGGGCAGGCTTTGCGCAGCCCCGATACCGGCCGATAGGGCCGCAAGGAAAAGCGCGAGGCTGGTGCGAAACAAGGTTTTCATCATGCAGCCATAGATAGCCAGTTTCGCCTGAAATGGGAATCACTTCCCTGTCATCGCAGGGGGGCATTGGCAATGTGGGTTGAAATTCCGGGCGCAAGGCGCAACTTATGGGGCAGGAGGCCGGATTTTGGAGCTAATAGGCAAACTTCTGATTGCGATGCCGGGCATGGGCGATCCGCGCTTTGAACATAGCGTGGTGTTTTTATGTGCCCATACCCAAGAAGGGGCCATGGGGCTGATCGTGAACAAGCCGACGTCCGAGTTGAAATTCACCAATTTGCTGGACCAGCTGGACATCCCAAAGACCGAACGCGCCCGCGACATCCGGGTGCATTTTGGTGGCCCGGTCGAACATGTGCGCGGCTTCGTGCTGCATAGTGGCGACTATGAAGGCAATGGCGGCACTATGCGGGTGGATGATAAATTTTGCATGACCGCAACGCTGGATATCTTGCAAGCGCTGGCTGCGGGCGAAGGGCCGGAACAATCGCTTTTGGCGCTGGGCTATGCGGGCTGGGGCGCGGGGCAGCTGGAGCATGAAATCCTTGAAAATGGCTGGCTGACCTGTGACGCGAGCGAGGATCTGGTCTTTGCGGCCCCCGATGCGCGTAAATGGGAAGGCGCTTTGCGGTCTTTGGGGGTTGATCCGATGACGCTTTCGGCCTCCGCCGGACGGGCGTGATCCAAAGCCGCTAGCGCGGCGCGGCGGCGCGGCGCAAACGGTCATTGATCGCGCGGCCCAGACCGGTATCGCGGATTGGGGCCACCGCAATTGTGCCGCCACTTTTGGTGCGTGCATCGGCATCGCGCAAATAATGAAAGAGATTGGCCGCCGCTTCGATCAGATCGCCTGCAGGCGACAGGTTCAGATCGGCGCCCCCGCAATCCGCGCCAAATCCTATCCAGAAATCACCCGGTGCAGGTTCGGCCACGTTCAGCCGGACGCGGGCTGCGGGCGCGTAATGCGACGCCAACTGACCGGGCGCAGAAGGGCGGGCCTGATCCGGGGACAAATGGCCAAGGGTTGCGCCAATACAGGCCTCCAGCGCTTCGGCAGGAATGCCGCCGGGGCGCAGCAAGACCGGGTCAGGATCAAAGCCCAAGATGGTTGACTCAACCCCGACCGCGCAGGCCCCACCGTCGATAACGGCGGCAATCTGCCCTTGAAGCCCCGCCAAGACATGCGCCGCGCGGGTCGGGCTGACCCGGCCACTGGGATTGGCCGAAGGCGCCGCAATCGGCCCGCCAAATTGGCGGAGCAAGGCCTGGGCCAGATCATGCGCGGGCACCCTTAGCGCGACATTTGGCAAACCTGCGGTGACCAAGGGCGAAAGCCCCGCATCCGCGCGCATCGGTAAGACCAGCGTCAGGGGGCCGGGCCAAAACGCCTCGGCGATACGCAAAGCCTGATCGTCAAAAACCGCCAAAGCGCGGGCCGCCGCAAGATCGGCGACATGGACGATCAACGGATTGAAGCTTGGGCGGCCCTTGGCCGCAAAAATGCGCGCAACCGTTGTGTCCAGCCGCGCATCTCCGCCAAGGCCGTAGACGGTTTCGGTAGGAAAGGCGACCAAAGCGCCCGCGCGCAACAGCCGGGCCGCTTCCTTAAGTCCATCGGGTGTTGGGGGCAGGGATAGGGTCAAGGCGAGGGTCCGGTCCAAATGACGCAGCGTCGTGGGTTGGCATGTGTATGACCTTGCGGCAAGGTCCGCCCAACGCATTGCAAAGTTTCACCTTGCATAGAACCAAGGTCGGACTTTGCCAAGATCTGCATGGAAAGGCAAAAATGACATATCGCTCTGCCGCTGCCGAAATCCGCTTCATCCTTGACCAGATCGTGCCGCTGGCACCCATAACCGCGACGCCGCGTTTCGCCGAGGCCACGCCCGAGATCACCGACGCCATCTTGACCGAAGCCGCAAGGCTTTGCGATGAGGTGATCGCACCGCTTAATCGCGGCGGCGATCTGAACCCCGCGCGGCTGGAGAACGGGGTGGTGCGCACCTCGCCCGGCTTTGCCGCAGCACTTGGTCAGATCGCGGATGGCGGCTGGGTTGGTCTTGCAGCGGATGCGGAGCATGGCGGTTTGGGGCTGCCGCAAGTGCTGAACATGGCGGTCCATGATATGATGGCGGGCGCTTGTCTTGCCTTGCAGCTTTGCCCGCTTTTGACCCAAGGCCAGATCGAGGCGCTGGAACACCACGCCAGCCCGGAGCTGAAAGCGCTTTACCTGCCCAAGCTGAATTCCGGCCAATGGTCCGGCACGATGAACCTGACCGAACCGCAAGCAGGCACCGATGTCGGCGCTTTGCGCAGCAAGGCCGAACCCCTGGGCGACGGCACCTATGCGATTACCGGCCAAAAGATTTTCATCACCTGGGGCGACAGCGATGCCTTTGAAAATGTCAGCCATCTGGTCCTGGCGCGGCTGCCGGATGGCGCGGCGGG
>JBAUHP010000517.1:0-1673 GCA_049680345.1 Albidovulum sp.
TAGATGCCCTCAAGACCGGGGATCGACTGCGAGATGATAAAGAGCCGCCCGCCATAGGAGCGGATCGTCTTGATGCTCTGCAAGACCAGGGGTTGTTTGCCCAGTTGGTCGAATTCATCCATCAGGAACATGACGGGATGTGGCTCGTCCGGTCCGGGATGCGCGCGCTGCAGACATGCGATGGCATCGGCGAACAGGAGCCGGATCAGGGGGGCCAGTGTTTTCAGGTGCTCCGGCTGCACGACAATATAGAGCGACTGTGGCTCTCGTCGGAACGTCCCGAAGTCGAAATCGCTTGCCTGTGTCGCCCGGTCCACCGCCGGATCGAGCCAGAGCTCCAATCCGGCACCGCGGATCACACTGACATAGGAATCGAGAATCTTGTCCACTTCGTCGGCCATGCTCAGGAAAATCTCTGCCACCACCGGGTTTGCAGTCTGCATCGCGGCCCGTTTGTAGAATTCCTTTTTATTGCCGCCGCCAGTCATGATCCGCAGCGCCTCACCGATCGTCGGCTTTCCGGTCTCGATGGCATAGAGGCAAGACGCCACGAACAGGCTGCGTCCGGCCTGGAAAAAGCTCTGCGCGTTCACGCTTTCGACGATGAGGAACAAGTCCGCCATGGTGTTGACGGCGGTGTATTGCTGCTCGGGGCTGGGCAGATCGGCAATGCGCTGGAGAGGATTGAACCGGTGCGTGCGGGTCAGGACGGGCCCGTTCTTGCCCTCGGGCTGAACGTAGTCATAGGGCGAAAAGTACCAGACCTGATTGTTCAGCGCCTTTTGGCGGTGGATGGATGTCTTCTCGAAATTCTCGCCCTTGACGTCGAGGATCACGGCACTGCCCTGGAAGTGCAAAAGGTTCGGTAAAACGAAGCCTACCCCTTTGCCCCGGCCCGTTGGCGCGATCATCATTGCGTGTGGGAAGCGATCTGGCGTGGCCGACACGAAAGGCGCACGGGACGCAGGTGACCCGAGCTTGCCGAACAGAAAGCCGTTCTGGGAAAGAGACGCAGACATACGGTTGCGGCGGAGCTCGGGACGCGACTGGAAATGCGCATCATCATAATCGGTGAGCGACCCGCGATGAACGGATGTCGCTCCTGTCGCCGCCAGAAGCAGGGCAGGAAGTGCCGTGATGAGCCACGCAGTATGTTCCACCGCAGGGTTTGCCTTGACCCGTGGATCAGACAGATTGAGCAGCCAAAGTTCGAAAATATCGAACCCACCCAGGTCTTCGCCAAATCGCGCCATCAGATAGAGCGTGGCGATCGCGGCACCGATCCAGGTGCCAACACCGAGACCGAGCAGGATGGCGATTGGATACCGCCAACGGCTTTCCATTGCATGCAGCATGTTTTGAATCCTCTAGAGGCCGTAATCGCCACTGGTATCGTCCCGGTCGCGCCCCCGCTCCTCGGCGCGCTCGAAAGCCTCGATCCGGGTCCGGTAGGTGGCGGCTGGTTCGCTGTCGCGCCCGGTAATGTCATCACCCGCATCCACTGCGGCGATGGCCTTTAGCTCCGAGAACACGGCTTGTCGCAGACCGGGGTCTTCGATGCGGTCCATGAGCGGATCGATCCGGCCAGCGGCCAGCTGATCCATATCCCCGTCGCGCAGGTCTTGCCGCACGTCGGAGATCAGCTTGTCCAGCGTGGCGATGTCGGCAAGGCG
>JBAUHP010000518.1:0-16065 GCA_049680345.1 Albidovulum sp.
GCGAGAGCCTGAAGTATTTTGGCCGTGTCAATCGCAATGAAAAAGCCACGATCCTGGGGGCGGCTGTGGATGCGGCAACCCAAGGCATTCTTGACCACAATAAATCGCCAGGACGCAAAGTCGGACAGCCCGACAACCGCGATAGCCACTTCTACTTTGCGCTTTACTGGGCGCAAGCACTTGCAGCACAGACCGGTGACGCAGAGCTTGCCGATCATTTCGCCCCGATCGCTGACGCGCTTTCAAGCCATGAGGCACAAATTACCAGCGAATTGCGCAAGGATCGCGGAACGGCCGCAGACCTTGGTGGCTATTATCACACCGACCCCGAAAAAACCTTGCGGGTGATGGCGCCATCCAAGACGCTGAACCGGATACTTGCGACGGGCTAGCTTTCTTCTGCGGCGTTGATGCCGGGAAGTGGTGAAACGCGTTGCTTCGGCGTAATCTTGTTGTCTCTGGCCGCAACTTGCTGGCGCTGCGCCATGCCAGGTTGCGGATAGGTGGCGCGCAGATCGTCATTCGCGGGCCTTGCGCCCCATGTTCGCGGATGCAGACTGTTCTTGGGCCTGGGGGTTGCAATGAGATGCGGGGCCATGGTGGCCGGTGCGCGGGAGTCTTGGTTCCCGGCCGTATCGCGCTTGGTGATCCGGTGGTGGTCGCATGAATGAAAATCCAATGGACCAGCAGGTTCTTCGAATGATTTCCCAATGGTGGGATGAATTGTAAAAATGCGTCATGAATTTGGGATGAAGTTCGCACATATCTTCTTGGTATCAAATCAAGACACATGCTATTTAGGCCGCGTTTCCAACTAAGGCTTTCGTTAAGACGTTCCTGTCAGGGTTGGACCAATTGTGATTGGCGTCGAAGGACTAGGTTATGTGCAGATGGGCTGCCTATATTGGGGCTGCGGTATATCTTGAAGAAATCGTAAGCCTTCCGGGGCATTCGTTGATTCATCAAAGTCATGAAGCGTCTGAATGCAAATCGGCAATCAATGCGGATGGGTTCGGGCTTGCCTGGTATGGTGATCGTCCAGAGCCCGGCCAGTTTCGCGATATCTTGCCTGCCTGGTCCGATCCGAACCTTGCATCGCTGACCGCGCAGGTAAAATCGCGGCTCTTCTTGGCCCATGTACGGGCCTCTACCGGCACTGCGACCAGCCGCAACAATTGCCATCCCTTCGTGGTGGGCAAGTGGTCATTCATGCATAACGGTCAGATTGGCGGTTATGATCGGTTTCGTCGCGATTCCGATATGATGATTCCAGAGCATCTTTACGGGTTCCGCCGGGGGGCGACTGACAGCGAGGCCTTGTTTTTGATCGCGATGGGCGAGGGGCTGGAGAATGACCCAAAAGGCGCGCTTGAACGTGCCGCTGCGCGTCTGTCTGCCCTGAGCCGCGCGAAAGGGAATGCACCACATTTGCGACTGACGGCGGCTTTTTCCGACGGTGAACGGCTTTACGCGGTTCGCTGCGCCTCGGATAATCATGCGCCCTCGCTCTATCATCGCTGGTCCGAAAACCGTGGTGGCCGGGCCGTAGTGTCAGAGCCGCTGGAAACGGGTGAATGCTGGGATGAAGTGCCTCAGGGCAGCTTTTGTACCTTTGAGGGCGACAAGGTCAGGATCGAACCATTCACGTTGGCGCCGGTTTCAGTTGCTGCCTGAGGCGGGTTTTTCTTGTTCTGTTCGTGGCGCGACCATGCAAGGTCGCTATCCGGCATTTTGACCGGAAGAGAATATGTTGAAAGTCCAAAGGACGGTTTGACATCACCCTGCTTTGGTCCGCGGTCCTGTCAGAACCCGAGGCAACAAATGGGAAAAGCTGTATGACACTGTTTACGACGTTGTGGCACAGCACGCTGTTGAGCCCCGGATCAATCGCGCAGGTGGCGACATGAACCCGGCCGTCATCTCTCGGTCGCGCCGGTTGCGCACGACCCCTTTCAACCAAGGCGTCGAACGCGCCGGGGTCAAGGGCTACACCGTCTATAACCGCATGTTGCTGCCCACGGTTTTTGAAACACTTCAGGCCGATTGCGCACATCTTAAACGCGCGGTGCAGATCTGGGATGTGTCATGCGAGCGGCAGGTAGAGCTTACCGGCCCCGATGCGGGGCGGCTGATGCAGATGCTGACCCCTCGCAACCTAGCGAAGATGGTCGCCGGGCAGTGCTTTTACGTGCCAATCGTCGATGGCAATGGCGGCATGCTGAACGATCCGGTCGCGGTCAAGATCGCCGATGATCATTGGTGGATTTCAATCGCTGACAGCGACCTTTTGCTATGGGTCAAGGGTATTGCCGAAGGTGCGCGGCTTGACGTGAGTGTCGAGGAGCCAGACGTATCGCCGCTTGCGGTGCAGGGCCCAAGGGCCGACGATCTGATGGCGCGGGTTTTTGGCGAAGCGGTGCGCGACGTGCGGTTTTTCCGCTATGGCTGGTTTGAGTTTCAGGGCCGGCGTCTTGCGGTGGCGCGGTCGGGATATTCCAAGCAAGGCGGGTTTGAAATTTACGTGGATGGCGGCGATATCGGCATGCCGCTGTGGGATGCGCTGATGACGGCGGGAACCGATCTTGATGTGCGTGCCGGTTGCCCCAATCTGATCGAGCGGGTTGAGGGCGGGCTGCTGAGCTATGGCAATGACATGACCCGCGCCAACAACCCGTTCGAATGTGGGTTGGGCAAGTTCTGCAACCTCGATCAGATCAGTGATTGTATCGGCCATGCCGCGCTTTCGCGCATCGCCCAAGCGGGGCCAGCCCGGCAAATACGCGCGATATCTATTCCGGGTGAGGCTGTGCCGGTCTGCACCCAGGCCTGGCCACTTTTGGCGGACGGCCAGCCTGCGGGGCAGGTGACATCTGCGGTCTTCTCGCCGACCCTGGGGCTCAGTGTCGCGATTGGCATGGTGGAGCGCGCCCATTGGGCACCCGGCACCAAGCTGAGCCTTCAGACCCCGGCGGGCCCGCGCGCGGCCATGGTGGAAGAAAAGTTCTGGGCCTGATCTGAGCGGCGGCGCGATCAGCCTGTCGGCTTCTTCCATGATTGTGCCGCGGGCCACAGGGGCGCTGCGGGGCCTTTCGGCCGCAGTGTCGCCGCAGGTATTAAGGCCTTGGCCACCCTAACTGAGTTGCTGCGACATTTTTCGCAGAAACCTGAAACGCATTGTTTCTGCGCCTTCTTTTTGTTGTCCAAATCTCAGCGGAATTCAGCCATGCGATTTGATGATGAGGGGGCGTTGAAATCAGGAGTTGCAGAATGCCCCCCAAATCCATCCTTGCTACTTGCGCATTTGTCGCAAGCCTTACCCTTGGCGCGACCGCAGCCGTCGCGGCGACCGTGACCATGACTACCACTGGTATCGTCCAGTCCGGCCACGATAATTTTGACTTTTTCGGCACCGGTAACACCGATATGGCCGGGCAAAGCTATACTGCCGAATTCGTCTATGACACCGACCTTGGATCACGGGTCACGGATGGGGTGAGCTATGACCAGATTTCGGGCGGCTCGGCGTTTGGTGCCTCTTCGCCAATCCTGAGCGCGGTTTTCACAATTGGTGCGAATTCATATTCGGTCAGCAGCGGTTACTACGATCTGTTGACTTTGGTCGATACGCGCATCGCCTGGGGCGATCCGGGCGGCAGCTTTCAGACGCAGGCTGCAATTTTTTATTACGGTCTGGATGCAGGCGGGCTGAACAACGTCAACGCCTCGTTCTTTGACGGCGGGTTTGATTTTTCCTCGGGCCCGTTCGTATTTGATCTGGCCGCGCCGCAAACCATCACCAACCCGCCGGGCAACGGCTCGGGCGCTTTTATCCTCACCCTCAACGCGGTGGGAACCGGGGCTTTGGTGCATGACATCTCTCTGGTGCTAGAGTCGAATGGTACGCAAACAGCGCTCACCACATCGCTGCCGGCCCCGGTGCCGCTGCCGGCGGCGGGCTTGCTGTTGGTGGGCGGTCTTGGCGGACTTGCCGGGTTGCGCCGTCTGAAAGGTCTGGCGCATAAAGCCGCGTGAAGCGGATGGGTGATTGAAGGAAAGGCCAGAGGGGTTCCTCTGGCCTTTTTCAATTCTTAAGCAGAGCGCGACTGGCGCTTGCGTTCATGCGGATCAAGGAAGCGTTTGCGCATGCGGATGGTTTTTGGCGTGACTTCGACCAATTCGTCATCCTCGATATAGGCGATCGATTCCTCAAGGCTCATGCGGATCGGGGTGGTCAGGCGGACGGCCTCATCGGTGCCCGACGCGCGCACGTTGGTCAGCTGTTTGCCCTTCAAGGGGTTGATCTCAAGATCATTGTCGCGGTTGTGTTCGCCCAGGATCATGCCTTGGTAAACCGCTTCTTGCGCGCCGATGAAGAACTTGCCGCGATCTTCGAGCTTCCAAAGTGCGTAAGAAACCGAGGTGCCGTTTTCCATCGAGATCAAAACACCCTGACGGCGGCCCTGAATCGGGCCTTTATGCGGGGCCCAGTCGTGGAAGATGCGGTTCAAAACCCCGGTGCCGCGCGTATCGGTCATGAACTGACCATGATAGCCGATCAGGCCGCGTGAGGGCACATGGGCGATGATGCGGGTCTTGCCAACGCCTGCGGGCTTCATCTCGACCAGATCGCCCTTGCGTTCGCCGGTCAGCTTGTCGATCACCGTGCCGGAATATTCGTCATCCACATCGACGGTGACTTCCTCGATCGGTTCCATACGCTGACCGTCAACCTCACGGAAGATGACCCGGGGGCGCGAGATAGACAGCTCAAACCCTTCGCGGCGCATGTTTTCGATCAAAACGCCCATCTGAAGTTCGCCACGACCCGAAACCTCAAAAGCCTCGCCGCCGGGGGTGTCGGCAATTTTGATGGCGACGTTAACTTCGGCCTCTTTCATCAAGCGTTCGCGGATCACGCGCGATTGCACCTTGGAGCCGTCTTTGCCCGCCAGCGGGCTGTCGTTGATGCCAAAGGTGACGGTGATGGTTGGCGGATCAATCGGCTGGGCGGGCAGGGCGACATCAACCGAAGGGTCGCAAAGCGTGTCTGCGACGGTGGCTTTGGTCATGCCCGCGACGGTGACGATATCGCCTGCAATAGCCTCATCAATGGGTTGTTGGCCGAGGCCGCGGAAGGCGAGGATCTTGGTGACGCGAAACTGCTCCAACCGCTCACCCGTGCGCGACAGCGCCTTGAGCTGTGCGCCGACCTTCAGCGTGCCGGTTTCAACCCGGCCGGTCAGGATGCGGCCGATGAACGGGTCTGCGGAAAGCGTGGTGGCAAGCATTGTGAACGGCTCGGCGGATGCCGCGACCTGCTTTGGGGCCGGGACATGTTTGACGACAAGGTCAAAGAGCGCGTTCAGGTCCTTGCGCGGGCCTTCAAGCGTTTCATCTGCCCAACCGGCGCGGCCTGATGCATAAAGATGCGGGAAGTCGAGCTGTTCGTCATTGGCGCCCAGATTGGCGAAAAGATCGAAAACCTCGTTCAGCGCGCGGTCAGGTTCTGCGTCGGGCTTATCGACCTTGTTGAGCACCACAATCGGGCGCAGGCCAAGGGCCAATGCCTTGGAGGTTACGAATTTGGTTTGCGGCATCGGGCCTTCGGCGGCATCGACCAGCAACACCACGCCATCAACCATCGACAAGATCCGTTCAACCTCGCCACCGAAATCGGCGTGGCCGGGGGTGTCGACGATATTGATGCGGATGCCGTCATGTTCGACGCTTGTGCATTTCGCCAAGATCGTGATGCCACGTTCGCGTTCAATGTCATTGCTGTCCATTGCCCGTTCGGTCGTGGCTTGGTTTTCCCGGTAGGTTCCGGATTGCTTCAACAACTCGTCCACCAAAGTGGTCTTGCCGTGGTCAACGTGAGCGATAATCGCGATATTACGCAGGTCCATTTTTTCCGCCATAGCTAGGGTTGGCGTCGCGATAGAGGAAATCCGCATGGAAGGCCATAGCGTGAATAAAAGAAAGGGGGGCGCGTGGCCCCCCTTGTTTCATAACCGCTTGGTCAACCGCGCGTGCCTTTGGGATTGAATGGGTGGCGGTCGGTTATGCCGCCCTGATGTTTTGGGCGCTAAACCCTAGCCAAGTGCCTTGCCCAGATAGTCATCGACCTTTTCAAGGTAGCCCATCGTGGTCAGCCATTTTTGGTCAGGACCGACCAAAAGTGCAAGATCCTTGGTCATATGCCCGTCTTCAACCGCATCGACGGTGACCTTTTCCAAGGTCGTTGCGAATTTCATCAAGGCGTCGTTGCCATCAAGCTTGGCGCGGTGCTTCAATCCGCCGGACCAAGCATAGATGGAGGCGATGGAATTGGTCGAGGTGGCCTTGCCCGCCTGATGCTGGCGGTAATGGCGGGTGACGGTGCCGTGCGCGGCCTCTGCCTCAACCGTTTTGCCGTCCGGGGTCATCAGCACCGAGGTCATGAGGCCAAGCGAGCCGAAACCTTGTGCCACGGTATCGGATTGCACATCACCGTCGTAGTTCTTGCACGCCCAGACATAGCCGCCCGACCATTTCATCGCCGATGCCACCATATCGTCGATCAGCCGGTGTTCGTAATGGATGCCCTTTTTCTTGAATGCGGCCTCAAACTCTTCTTCATAGACCTTTTGGAACAAGTCCTTGAAACGGCCATCGTAGAATTTGAGGATGGTGTTCTTGGTGGAAAGATAGACCGGCCAGCCGAGGTTTAGCCCGTAATTCAAGGATGCGCGGGCGAAATCGAGGATGCTGTCGTCAAGGTTATACATGCCCATGAACACGCCCGAAGAGGCGGCATCATAGACTTCACGCTCGATCACGGTGCCATCGTCGCCTGTGAATTTCATCGACAGCTTGCCCTTGCCCGGAAACAAGAAATCCGTGGCGCGGTACTGATCGCCAAAGGCATGGCGTCCCACCACGATGGGCTGGGTCCAGCCCGGCACAAGGCGGGGGACGTTCTTACAGATGATCGGCTGGCGAAAGATCACGCCGCCCAAGATATTGCGGATCGTGCCGTTGGGCGATTTCCACATCTGCTTGAGGCCGAATTCCTCAACCCGCTGTTCGTCGGGGGTGATGGTCGCGCATTTGACCCCGACGCCGTATGTCTTGATTGCCTCTGCGGCATCAATGGTGATCTGGTCATTGGTGCGGTCGCGTTCCTCGATCCCGAGGTCGTAATATTTCAGGTCGATGTCGAGATAGGGCAAGATCAGCTTTTGCTTGATGAAGTCCCAGATGATCCGGGTCATTTCATCGCCGTCCAGCTCGACGACGGGGTTTTCTACCTTGATCTTCGACATTGCATTCTCCGCTGGGGTGGCTGGTTGGCGCTGACATAGCGCAAAACCTGGGGCAAGGGAAGATGGTATGCGATAGTATACCGATGTGATTGCTACTTGATGATGGTATTCTTGTCCGGCACCGGCGGGCCGCCGATCATGGCACCGTGCCATATTATATAGAAGGCGCCCATTGCGCAGGCGAGAACCAGCAAGAAGGTCAATAGCACCAAAGCGCGAAAGGTTGAGCTGAATCGCAACCACTTGCCGATTGAGAAGGCTAGTTCGTCATGCGGCGGCTTGTTTTCATGCTCTGTCATAGTGTGGGCCCCCCAGCCCAAATCGTTGCAAGCAGCTGAATGCTGCGATGCGGCACGATCAGCTTGGGGCGTTGTGTTCCGCTGCCAAGATGATTCTTGAGGGAGTTCGTTCTTATTTTGGTTCCACCTGCCCCCGCATCTTCAGGCTTTTCTTGAAAATGAAAACCGCATCTGGGCGGGGTGAAGCCAGTTGCAGGAAGATCTGTAAAATTAGTAAAGAGTATTTCCTGTCAGGTGTTTACGGGCTTCTTGTAAAAAAACTTACCGCCCGGGATGACACATAGGCCCAAAGTGCCTCGGAGCCGCGTCTTACTTTTGCGCCGACCCGGTCTTCCAACTGATCATATGTGACGTTGTACTCGTTCCATGTGCCGCCACCCGAGGCAATGTTGTGCATGACCGGCTGCACCCGGTCGAGGGATTTGGCGAAGATGGCGTCGGGGGTTTCGGCCGCCTCAAATTCCTCCCAGATGGCGCGCAGGTCGCGGCCCAGATCGGCAGGCAGCAGGCCGAAGATACGGGTGGCGGCGCGGGCTTCGGCGGCTTGGGTTTCGGCACTGTTATGCGCGAGGCCATTGGCTGAATGGATTGGCACATCGCCCACGTCGATTTCCACGAGGTCATGCAAGATCAGCATTTTGATGACCCGGTCGATGGAAACCCCCGGACCGGCCTGATCGGCAAGCACGAGGGCATAAAGGGTCAGGTGCCAGGAATGTTCGCCGGAATTTTCGCGGCGTGACCCATCGGCCAAAGTGGTGGCGCGCAAAACCTGTTTGAGGCGGTCTGCCTCCATCAGGAAGGCAAATTGCGCCGCAAGCCGCTGGGTGGCGTCTGAATTGGCCGCGCTCAATGGGCTGAATAGTCCGGCGGTGCTTCGGGCAGGGCGCTGCCTTCGCGTTTGGCCTTGACGGCGGTTTCGACAAAAGTCTTGCCGCGTGCCAGCGCCATGCGGATCCGCATGGAGGTTAGAAACGCCTCTTGCAAGGTTGGCGAGGAGGCGCCGACAATGCGCGCAACCTCGGTATAGAACCGATCATCGCCAATCTCGTCTTGCGCATCAAGGGTTTGGCGGGCCAGATCGTCTGCAAGGTCTTCTACTACACCCATCGCGCTTACCTCGAAACCTCGCCCAGACGCCGGGCGACATATTCCTGAACGGTCTGGATCATCGGGTTCATATGGGTTTCATCATCTTCAAAGAAGTGACCTGCACCCTCGATCTGCTCGTGGCTGATGGTGATGCCCTTTTGATCGCGCAGCTTGGAGACAAGGTTTGCGGTGTCTTTGATCGGGGCGACGCGGTCGGCGGTGCCATTGATGATCAGCCCAGAAGACGGGCAAGGTGCGAGGAAGGAAAAGTCGTACATATTGGCAGGCGGGGCCACCGAGATGAAACCGGTTATTTCGGGGCGCCGCATCAAAAGCTGCATGCCGATCCAGGCGCCGAAGGAAAAGCCTGCGACCCAGCAGTGTTTGGAATTGGGGTTCATGGCTTGCAGGTAATCAAGTGCGGAGGCTGCATCTGACAATTCGCCAATGCCTTGATCATATTCGCCCTGGCTGCGCCCGACGCCGCGGAAGTTGAAGCGCAAGACGGTAAAGCCAAGCTCATAAAACGCGTAATGCAGGCGGTGGACGACACGGTTGTTCATGGTGCCGCCAAACTGCGGATGCGGATGCAGTACGATCGCAATCGGCGCATCAGGCGCCTTTTGCGGATGATAGCGGCCTTCTAGGCGACCGTCTGGACCGGGGAAAATGACTTCGGGCATGGCCTCGTCTTTGCTTTCTTTGGGGTAGGCAGGCGTCAGGGCGAATGCCATTCTTGACGATTTTGCTCAAGTACCCTAGAATGGTTCTAAGTAGCGGTTTTTACCGGCGGTGATGCCGATGGACCGGGTGGGATGCAGTTAAGCGGCCCGTGGCCCGGCGTCAATGTTTTTACGGGGATTGGGCGATGAAACTGTCGACGAAGGGCCGTTATGCAATGGTGGCGCTGACCGATCTTGCCACGGCGGGGCCGAATGCGCTGACCTCTTTGGCGGAAATTTCGGCGCGTCAGGACATTTCACTGCCCTATCTGGAGCAGCTTTTCGTCAAACTGCGCAGGGCGGGGCTGGTGGAATCGGCGCGTGGACCCGGCGGCGGTTATCGGCTGGCGCGTGCGCCCGAAGAGATTCGGGTAAGCGAAATTCTGGAGGCCGTTGATGAGACGGTGAGTGCGCTCCATACCGGGGCCGGTGTCACGGGTGGGGTTTCGGGAAGTCGTGCGCAAAGCATGACCAACCGGTTGTGGGAGGGGCTGTCGGCGCAGGTTTATGTGTTTTTGCACCAGACCCGGCTTTCGGATGTGATTGGCAATGGGCTGAAGCCCTGTCCGGCGGTGCCAGCACTTTTCCAATTGGTTGATGAATGAGGCAAGCTGACCAAATAGCGGCGCCTGCGGCGCCATGCCTGTTTTCCCATAGCAGGCAGATGCCAGCTATGGGCCCGTGCTGCATTTCTCAAAAGGGAGGTGCGGCAAGATGAATGCCCGCGTCTATCTGGATTGGAATGCCACGGCGCCTTTGCGGCCTGAGGCGCGGGCGGCGATGCTTGCGGCGTTCGATTTGGCGGGCAATCCATCGAGTGTGCATGCCGAGGGTCGGGCGGCCAAAATGGTGATCGAGCGCGCGCGTGAGGATGTAGCCGACGCGGTTGGGTGCCGGGCGGCAGAGGTGATCTTTACCTCGGGTGCGACCGAGGCGGCGGGGGTTTTGGCGGGTTTTGGCCGGGTTGAGGTTGCGCCAGATGCGCATGATTGCTTGATTGCGCATGGGCGCGACGGCAATGGGGCGGCGGTTTCGGCGCAAGGACTGGCCAATAGTGAGACCGGGGTTATCGCAGAAATTGTGTTGCAAAGCGGTACCTTGGTTTTACTTGATGCGGTGCAGGCTTTGGGTCGGATACCTTTTGCTTTTGGCTGGTCGGGTGCGGATTTTGCGATTTTGTCGGCCCATAAGCTGGGTGGGCCTAAAGGCGTTGGTGCGTTGATCGTCAAGGGCGGCGTGGATATTGCAAGCTTGCGTCTGGGTGGCGGCCAAGAAATGGGGCGTCGGTCAGGGACCGAAAATCTGGCCGGAATTGCCGGATTTGCGGCGGCCGTGAAGGCGGCGGTAAGCGATCTTGAGGCGGGGGTCTGGGACCGGGTACGGGCCTTGCGCGATGGCTTGGAGGCGCGAATTCTGGCGGGCGCGCCCGATGTGGTGATTGCCGGTGCGGATCTTGAACGCTTGCCAAATACATCATGCCTTGTCTCTTCGGGCTGGAAGGGCGAGACGCAGGTGATGCAGATGGATCTGGCGGGATTTGCGGTTTCGGCAGGATCGGCTTGTTCCTCGGGCAAGGTTCGGGCAAGTCGGGTTTTGACATCTATGGGATTTGATACCGCAGCGGCGGGCTCGGCTATACGTGTGTCTTTGGGGGGCACAACGACAGAGGATGAGGTGATGCGTTTTGCCGATAGCTGGCTGCTGCATCACCAGAGATTTCGAGCGAGGGCTGCATGAAAGCGGGCGCGCAAGGTTTGGAAAAGGAAGATAAAATGGCACTCGGTGAGGATCATGGCGTGGCTTTGGATGTACGCGAAGGCGTTGATCGGGAGACGGTCGAGACGGTCCAGAATATGGGCGCCTATAAATACGGCTGGAACACCGATATCGAGATGGAATATGCGCCTTTGGGCGTGAATGAAGATATCGTCCGGCTGATCTCGGCCAAGAATGACGAGCCGGAATGGATGACGGAATGGCGGCTTGCCGCCTTCGCCCGCTGGAAAGGCATGCAAGAGCCGCGTTGGGCGATGCTCAACTACCCCGAGATCGATTATCAGTCGCAGTATTACTATGCGCGACCAAAGAGCATGGACGAGAAGCCGAAGTCCTTGGATGATGTCGATCCCAAGCTGCTGGCGACCTACGAAAAGCTGGGCATCCCTTTGAAGGAGCAGATGATTCTTGCAGGCGTCGAGGGGGCTGATGATATCCCCGCCGAGGGCCGCAAGGTTGCGGTGGATGCGGTTTTCGATTCCGTTTCTTTGGGGACCACTTTCAAGGATGAACTGGCCAAGGCGGGGGTGATCTTCTGCTCTATCTCGGAAGCGATCCGCGAACATCCCGAACTGGTGAAGAAATATCTGGGTTCGGTTGTGCCGCAGTCGGATAATTTCTTTGCGACGCTGAATTCGGCGGTCTTTTCGGACGGGTCCTTCGTTTATATCCCGCCAAATACCAAATGCCCGATGGAGCTTTCGACCTATTTTCGCATCAATGCCGAAAACACCGGGCAGTTTGAACGCACACTGATCATCGCCGACAAGGGCAGCTATGTAAGCTATCTTGAGGGCTGCACCGCGCCCAAGCGCGATGTGGCGCAGCTGCACGCGGCGGTGGTGGAACTGGTCATCCTGGAGGATGCCGAGGTCAAATATTCCACGGTGCAGAACTGGTTCCCGGGTGACGAGGAAGGCAAGGGCGGCATCTACAACTTCGTGACCAAGCGTGCCGATTGCCGGGGCGACCGGGCCAAGGTGATGTGGACGCAGGTGGAAACCGGATCGGCGATCACCTGGAAATACCCGTCTTGCATCTTGCGCGGTGATGACAGCCAGGGTGAATTCTATTCGATCGCCATCGCCAATAACATGCAGCAGGCCGATACCGGCACCAAGATGATCCACCTTGGCAAGAACACCCGATCGCGCATCGTCTCGAAGGGAATTTCTGCGGGCAAGGCGCAAAACACCTATCGCGGCCTGGTGTCGATGCATCCCAAGGCCAAGAACAGCCGCAACTATACCCAATGCGACAGCCTGTTGATCGGCGATAAATGCGGGGCGCATACGGTGCCCTATATCGAGGTCAAGAACAATTCGAGCCGGGTCGAGCATGAGGCGACGACATCCAAGGTCGATGACGATCAGCTTTTCTATTGCCGCTCGCGCGGGATGGATGAGGAAGAGGCCGTGGCGCTGGTGGTGAACGGCTTTTGCCGCGAGGTCTTGCAAGCCTTGCCGATGGAATTCGCAATGGAGGCGCAGGCTTTGGTTGCGATCTCGCTTGAGGGAAGCGTTGGGTGAGCACGACACGCAATCCTTTGGCCGTGAGATCGGCTTTGTCTGGCCCGGCGGGCGCGCTGGTATGCCCCCTTGCCGGGGGCTTGCCGCTTTGTGCCTTGCCGCTGGCCCGCGCCGTTAGACTTGGATCTGCCTGATGCGCTCGATCATCGCCATTCGCACCAACAAATGGACGGCTGAGGAAGAGCGGCTTTTGGCTGCCTTACAGCCGGTTTTTGGCCAAGATATCGCGGTGGTGTTTCATGACCGGCCCGCAGATGTGGCGCCGCCGGTTGATGTGATTGATCTGAATGCCGATTGGGTGAAGGGCAATGGCTTGGCGATTTTGCCCGATTGGGGATGGCGCTGCGGCGATTATTCCCATTATGCGCTGCGCGCCGCGCGTCCGGGCTATGATTACTACTGGCTGGTCGAGCCTGATGTTTTCTTCACCTCTTCGCCGGAAGGTTTCTTTGCGGCTTTCGCCGCGGCGCGCGAAGATGCGCTTGGGTATCGGCTTGGGCGTTTCGACAAGGAGAATCGCTTTACCCGTGGTCTGCCCGGCATGGCGCATTACCGCGCGATTTTTGCGCTGACCCGGTTCAGTGCCAAGGCGGTCGATCACCTTTTCGCACAGCGCGCCAAGATGGCCCTGAACCCGATTTCGACCACAAACTACCCCAATGACGAAATCTTCTGCTTTTCGCATCTCGCCGCCGAGGCGGATCTGAGCTGGGGGCGGCTGGAGGATTATGCGCCGGACTGGTTTCACGAGGTGCGCTTTGATGTCGACCCCGATCTTTTGTTCGACCAGGTCGTCGCGGCAACGCCGCCGGGCAGGGTTTTGCATCCGGTCCGGCAGCGCGCCATCTATAAGCAGGCATTGGGCCGCAGGTTGACAGCAAATACCGGCATTTTGATGAATATCCGCGAAGCTTTGGACATGTTCGACGCGTCCGATGTTGAAGATGTCGCCACCGAAGCGGCCAATCAGGTGCGCCGCGCGATTACCGATTTGCAAGCCCGGCGCGCGCTGCGCCGCAAGCGGCAGGAGGCGCGCAGAAAATGACCGCCGCAGAATTAAGCCGCATTTCGCAAGGATTAAGGCCGCAGGGTCCGAAATCTGACACAAAGATAAACGGATTGCATCCGCACTTCTGCCGCTATTGGCTGCCAAATTCAGGGCAATCAATTAATACCCTGCGGTGGGAAAAGTATAATGATGGCGGAACAAAAAGCGACATTTTCGGAACGGCTCAACCGTATAAGCGCGGGCCAGCAATTCGAACACGAGGACCTCGTCGGACTGCGTACACAAAAGCGATTCGTTCAGGATTTCGGCAACAAGCCCAAAAGGCCCAAGCGGACGTTCATGGATTACGTGATGATACCGGTCGCCTTTGCCGCCGGTGCTTTGGCGGTGCTTTTGGGGCGTTTGACCTATTTCCATCTTGTACAATTCTCGGGCCTTCCCGAGGCATTCTACGATCTGGGCGGGCGCGGCATGGTCTTGTTCGCGATGATCACGGCCATTGTGATGATCTTGATCTTTCAGCTGGCAACCCGCAGCCGGATGCAATCGCTGGCACTCGGATTTGCGCTGATGCATTTTGGCGAAGCCGCAGTGGCCTCGACCGCGCCTGCGTTTTGGGCCGATCTCTTCTCGGCCGATTATGTCGCGGCGGTTTCCTCCGGCGAGATCAAGACCGCAGCCGTTCACGGCTGACACCATCAATCACTGAAACTTTAGCGGTCCGGGCCAATGGCCCCGGGGCCGCCTTTTGCTGTTTGGAGCGAGGAACTTATGCTGGAAATTACTAATCTGCACGTCAAGCTTGAGGAAGAAAACAAGCCGATCCTGAAAGGCGTTGATCTTAAGATCGGGGCCGGTGAAGTGCATGCGATCATGGGGCCGAATGGCTCGGGCAAATCGACGCTTTCCTATGTCCTGGCGGGGCGCGACGGCTACGAGGTGACCGAAGGGTCGGCAAGCCTTCTGGGCGAAGAGATCTTGGAGATGGATCCGGAAGAGCGCGCGGCAGCTGGGTTGTTTTTGGCGTTTCAATATCCGGTCGAGATTCCGGGCGTCGGTAATATGACGTTCTTGCGCACGGCGGTGAATGCACAGCGCAAGGCACGCGGCGAAGAAGAGCTTTCAGCCGGTGACTTCCTGAAAATCGTGCGCGAAAAAGCCAAAACCCTGAAGATCGACGCCGATATGTTGAAGCGCCCGGTCAATGTGGGCTTTTCGGGCGGCGAGAAGAAGCGCAACGAGATTCTGCAAATGGCGATGCTGGAGCCCAAGATGTGCATCTTGGATGAAACCGATTCCGGTCTTGACGTTGATGCGATGAAATTGGTGGCCGAGGGTGTGAATGCCTTGCGGGGTGCGGGCCGCTCATTCCTGGTGATCACCCATTACCAGCGGCTGTTGGACCATATCAAACCCGATGTCGTGCATATCATGTCGGATGGCCGGATCATCAAGACCGGTGGGCCAGAGCTGGCGCTTGAGGTTGAAAACAACGGCTATGCCGATCTTTTGGCCGAGGTGGTTTGATGGCGGCGCTTGCAAGAAAAGACGCAAGCCGCGCTGCGGCGACTTCCGCGCGGATTGCAGGGCTGGCCTTGCCCAAGGGCGGGTTTACGGCCCCGGCGCGGGCAAGCGCTTTGGCGCGGCTTGGCGAAATGGGCTTGCCGGGCAAGCGCGATGAATATTGGCGCTATACCGATCCCACGGACCTGACCGCCGAGGTCGCACCGGAGGCGGCCCTGTTCACTGGCACGCCTGACCCACAGCTGTTTGGCGGAATTGACCGGGTGGTGATTGCATTCGCCGACGGGGTATTCGATCCGGCGCGTTCAAGCGATTTGACCCTTGAAGGGGTTGAGATTTGCCGTCTGGCCGAAGCGGACGCCCGCGATATCCACTGGGCCCGCGATCTTTACGGCGTGCTGGAGACGCGCGGGCAAGATCCGGTGGCGCGGCCATTGGCGGCGCTGAACACGGCGGCGGCAGATGATGGCGTTTTGATCCGGGTGACGGGCAAGGCGCAAAAGCCGGTTCATTTGATTTATTATCACGAATCAACCACATCTGACGCGATCTTGCATCACTGTATTAAGTTGGAAGCCGGGGCGGAGCTGACGCTTCTGGAAACCGGCCCGGCGGCGGCGCGCTTCAACAAGGTGATGGAGGTGGACGTGGCGCAAGGCGCGCGGTTCCACCATGTCCGCGCACAGGGCCGCGACCATACACGCCGTGCCATCACCCATATTTTCGCGCGGCTGGCCGAGGCGTCTTTGTTCAAATCCTTCACCCTGACCGCCAATGGGGTTTTGACGCGCAATGAATGCGTGCTGGAAA
>JBAUHP010000519.1:0-29073 GCA_049680345.1 Albidovulum sp.
GGCCGCGCCGTTCCTTTGACAAGCCCGCCCAATCCCGCTAGTTACAAACTTAGAAAAACAATACGATTTCACCGGCGGGGGAATTTCAATGAAGGCGCTAGAGCAGTTCGGCGTGACGCGTAATAAAGCGCGGGCACTACTGTCAGGAACGGCCGTTACGACGGCAATATTCGTGGCAATGGCAACTTTGCCAGCACTTGCACAGACTTACAGTTTCAATTCGGTTCAGGTTGAGGGCAATTCGCTTATCGATCCGGCCACGATCATCAAATTCGCAGGCATCGCCAAAGGCCAGGCATTGTCGGCCGGGGCGCTGAATGATGCGACCCAAAGGTTGAACGACTCGGGTCTGTTTTCGGATGTTGAATTGATCCCATCGGGTGGCACGCTGATTATCCAGGTGGTCGAGAATCCGACGGTCAATGTCGTCAGTTTCGAAGGCAACCGCCGCCTGAAGGACGAAGATTTGGCCGGTATCGTCAAATTGCAGCCGCGCCGGGTTTATACCGCCGCACTGGCAGAGGCCGATGCCGCGACGATCACCCAAGCCTATGTCGATCAAAGCCGTCTTGCAGCACGGGTAGAACCGCGCATCATTGATCGCGGTGACAACAAGATTGATGTGGTGTTTGAGATCCGCGAAGGCCGTGTCACCGAGATTGAGCGTTTGTCATTCACCGGCAACCGAAGCTATTCGGACCGCCGTTTGCGTCAGGTCCTGCAGACGAAACAAGCGGGTATCTTCCGCGCCATCGTCCAGCGCGATACCTATATTCCCGACCGGACCGAATTCGACAAACAGCTTTTGGTTGATTTCTACCGCTCGCGCGGCTTTATCGATGCGCAGGTTTTGGGGGTTTCTTCCGACTTCTCGCGCGAACGCGATGCGTTCTTCCAGACCTTCAGCATTCGTGAAGGCCTGCGCTATTCATTCAATAATATCTCCGCCGTCAGCGAGTATGAGGGCGTGGATATCGCGGAATATCGCGACGTCATTCGGATCCGTAAAGGTGTGACCTATTCTCCTTCGGCGGTTGATACGACGATTGCCCGGATGGAGGCGTTGGCGCTGAAGAAGGGCCTCGACTTTTTGGCTGTTGAGCCGCGCATCACACGAAATGAGCGTGATCAGACATTGGATGTGGTCTTCGTCTTGAAGAAGGGGCCACGGATCTTTGTCGAACGTATCGACGTTCAGGGCAATGCCACAACGCTGGACAAGGTCGTGCGCCGTCAGTTCCGCACAAGCGAGGGCGACCCCTTCAACCCGCGCGAGATCCGCGAAGGTGCTGAACGTATCCGCGCATTGGGCTTTTTCAATTCGGTCGATGTCAACGCCACACCGGGGGCATCGGAAGACCGTGTCGTTGTCGATGTGAATGTCGAAGAAAAACCCACCGGATCATTGAGCTTCGGCGCAAGTTACAGCGTCGCGGATGGGCTTGGCTTCAACATTGGCCTGTCAGAGTCGAACTTCTTGGGGCGCGGTCAGTTTGTCAGCGTCCGGATTGGCACGACTGCCGACAATAAAGACAGTGCCGTGACATTCATCGAACCTGCGCTTCTGGATCGTGACCTGAAGCTGAAGCTTGGTGCTTATTACCAGACGACCAGCAACTCGAACTCATTTTATTCGACCAAACGCCTTGGCTTCTCGCCTTCGCTGGAGTTTCCACTGTCTGAACGGACCCGGCTTGAACTGCGCTACAAGATTTCCAGTGACGAGCTGACATCGGTAAGCACAAACTCATCCACGCTTTTGCAAGCCGAGTCTGCGCGCGGAAGCGAGGTTTCAAGCGCCCTGGGGTATACGCTCAGCTACGATACGCGGGGGTCATCGACCGATCCGCTTTCGACGGTGGTGTTGCGCTTTGGTCAAGACTTTGCCGGTGTTGGTGGTGATATCGAGTCGATCACAACCACAGGCTTCGCAGGCTACCAGACCAAGATCTGGAACGAAGAAGTGACATTGCGTGCAGAGCTTGAGGGCGGCGCGGTTGTATCCTCCGGCGGCGATACCAGATTGCTTGACCGCTTCAGTGGCAACACCATGATCCGCGGCTTTGAAGCCAACGGCCTGGGGCCGCGTGACCTTTTGGCGGTCAATCAAGATGCGGTTTACGGCAACCTCTTCGCCGTGGCGCGGTTCGAGGCGGAATTCCCGCTTGGCTTGCCCGAAGAATACGGCATTACCGGCGGTGTTTTTGCGGATGTAGGTTCTGTCTGGGGGCTTGATACACCCGGCACGATTGATGATTCCTTGCACATACGCTCCTCTGTCGGGGTTTCGGTGTTCTGGAATTCGGCGCTTGGGCCTTTGCGGTTGGACTTCTCCAAGGCCATCAACAAGGAAAGCTACGACAAGGAACAGAACTTCGACTTGTCAGTTTCCACCCAGTTTTGATGGATAAAATGCGCTACGCTCTTGTGATTGTCGCGGGGCTTGCGGGCGTATTTGGACAAGCGTCCTGGTCACAAGAGGCGCCCGAAGCTGCGGGCGTTTCCGCCATTGTCACCATCGACCAAGAACGTCTTTACGCAGAATCTTTATGGGGCAAACGCGCCGTGGGGGAACTTGAGGCCGCCTCGCGCGCGCTTCAGGCCGAGAACCGGCAGATTGAAAGCAATCTTACCGCCGAAGAAAAATCCCTTACAAAACAACGCGAAACCTTGGCCCCGGCAGAGTTTCGCAAGCTTGCCGATGAATTTGACGCCCGCGTGACCGCCATCCGCAAGGAACAAGAGACCAAAGCCCGCGAACTTGCGCAAAAACGCGATATGGATCGCCAGGCGTTTTTCGACGCGGCCCTTGCCGTTATGGGCGATGTGATGAGCGCGCAAGGCGCCGTCGCGATGCTTGATAGCCGGGCGATTTTCTTGTCGGTGACATCCATCGACGTGACCGACAAGGTCATTGCCGGCGTCGATGAAAAGATCGGCGCAGGGCCATCGGGGCCCTGACCGCCCATGGGCCGCAATTGCCGCCCATCCACCAGCCCGCTTGCCAGCCTGCCGCCTTGTTGCTAGCAAGGCCGCAACCGATTGGCCGCAAATAGGAGCATTGATCACGTATGACCGCGACCCCAATCACCGAGGCAGACCTCGACCTGATCAAAAAGATCATTCCGCACCGTTATCCGTTTCTTCTGATCGACAAGGTCAGGGATATTGAGATTAACAAGGGCTGCGTCGGGATCAAGAATGTCACGATAAATGAGCCGCATTTTCAGGGCCATTTCCCTTCCAAACCGATCATGCCCGGTGTTTTGGTGGTTGAGGCGATGGCGCAGGCCGCCGCGGTTCTTGTCGGCATTTCGATGGATGTCGTCGGGCGCGATCTGCTGACATATTTCTTGTCAATCGACGCGTGCCGTTTCCGCCGTATGGTGGTGCCGGGCGATGTGCTGGAGCTGCATATGACCGTCAAGCGCGGCGGTGGTAAGATCTGGAAGTTCCACGGCGCGGCCAAGGTCGACGGCCAGCTCGCGTGCGAGGCTGAGATCACCGCGATGATGGATTTGCAGGATTAAATCATGGCCATCCACGCTTCTGCCCAGATCCATGCAACAGCGCATGTCGAAGACGGTGCCAAAATCGGTGCCAATTGCCGTATCGGGCCGTTTTGCCTGATCGGAGCAGACGTGACGCTGCATGACGGGGTCGAGGTGAAAAGCCATGCCGTGATCACCGGTATGACCGAAATTGGTGAAGGCACGCAGGTATTTCCCTTCGTGACATTGGGTGAGGTGCCGCAAGATCTGAAATTCAAGGGCGAGAAGACCAAGCTTTTGATCGGTGCGCGCAACCGTATCCGCGAACATGTGACGATGAATATCGGCACGGATGGCGGCGGTGGTGTGACCCGTATCGGCGATGACGGCTTGTTCATGGCCGGTGCCCATGTGGCCCATGATTGCCAGATCGGTGATCGGGTGATCTTGGTCAATAACGCGGCCCTCGCCGGGCATTGTGTGCTAGAGGATGATGTCATCATCGGTGGCCTTTCAGGCGTGCACCAATTCGTGCGTATCGGGCGCGGTGCGATGATTGGCGCGGTTACCATGGTGACCGCCGATGTCATCCCCTTTGGCCTTGTGCAAGGCCCGCGCGGCCAGCTTGACGGGCTTAACCTTGTCGGGCTTAAACGGCGCGGTGCCGACCGCGCCAGCATTGCCGCTTTGCGCGAACTTTTTGATGCTTTGGGCGAAGGAAATTTCCGCGAATCTGCACGTGCGCAGGCCAGCATTAACGCCGAGAATACCCATGTCCGCGAAGTGCTTGATTTTGTCCTTGGCCCCTCTGATCGTTCCTTCCTGACCCCCAGATGACCAAAACCGCGATCATAGCCGGGCAGGGCGCATTGCCTGGCCTTCTGGCGCATGCCTTGCAAAAGGCCGGGGCGGCTTTCGTCTGGGCCGAGATGGAGGGTTTCGCATCCGATGTCGCGCAAACCGATCCCATTCGCTTTCGCATCGAACGGCTTGCGCCTTTCTTGGATCATCTGGCCGAACTTGGTGTGACACAGGTCTGCTTTGCAGGTGCCGTGCGCCGCCCCACACTTGATCCCGCCTTGTTCGATCCCAAAACCGCAACGCTTGTGCCGCGTTTGTTGCAAGCCATTCAGGCCGGTGATGATGCGGCCCTTCGCGAAGTGATCGCGATTTTTGAAGATTGGGGCTTTGCGGTGATTGGCGCGGATGCATTGGCGCCCGATCTTGTTCCCGAAGCAGGCGTTTTGACCGGCGATCCAAGTGCGGATGATCGCCGCGATGCAGATCGTGCGGCGGCAATCCTTCAGGGCCTCGGCCCGCTTGATCTGGGGCAAGGTGCGGTCGTGGCGCAAGGTCTTTGCCTTGCGATTGAAACCTTGCCGGGCACCGATGCGATGCTGGCTTTCGTGGCAGATCATGCAGCCCATCTGCGGCCCGATCCCAAGGGCGGTCGCGGCGTGTTTTACAAGGCCCCAAAGCAGGGCCAGGACCGCCGCGTCGACCTTCCCGCCCTTGGCCCCGATACGGTCAGTGCCGCCCACCACGCCGGTCTTGCGGGCATCGCATGGGAGGCAGGGGGCGTGATGTTGCTGGACCGCCCGGCAATGGTGGCACTTGCGTCCAGACTTGGCCTCTTCCTATGGGCGCGCAGCCCATGAAGCTGTTCCTCATCGCCGGTGAACCCTCGGGCGATGCTTTGGGTGCAGCCCTGATGGCCGGGTTGAAGGCCCTCAACCCCTCGGTCGAATTTCACGGCGTCGGTGGCCCGTTGATGGAGGCTGCGGGCCTGACGAGCCTGTTCCCGATGGAGGAGCTTTCGGTGATGGGGCTGATCGAGGTGATACCCAAATATCGCCATCTCAAACGCCGCATCGCCGAAACCGCCGCTGCTGCCATCGCGGTTGCGCCTGCTGCCCTTATCACCATCGACAGCCCGGACTTTTGTCTGCGCGTCGCGGCCGCAGCCCGCGCCCGAAACCCAAGCTTGAAAACCATCCACTACGTCGCCCCCACGGTTTGGGCATGGCGGCCCGGCCGCGCCGCGAAGATGGCCCCGATCATCGACCATGTGCTTGCACTTTTCCCGTTCGAGCCGCCCTATATGCAAGCCGCTGGCATGACTTGCGATTTTGTCGGCCACCCGATTGTCGCTGATGAATGCGCGACGGAGGCCGAGGCGCATGCCTTTCGCGAAACTCACATGATCGCCCCCGATCAGCCATTGTTGTTGTGCCTGCCCGGTTCGCGCAAAGGCGAGGTCGCGCGGCTTTTGCCCCGCTTTGAAGCCGCCCTGAACCTGCTGGCCAGCTCAGAGCCGCGCTTGCGTGTGGCCGTGCCCACAGTGCGCGGCGTGGCACCACTTGTCCGGGAGATGGTCGCGAAATGGCGCCATGTGCCTTTGGTGTTAGAGGCGGGCTGCGATAAGCGTGCAGTCTTTGCTGCCGCCAACCTGGCCCTTGCGGCCTCTGGCACCGTCAGTCTGGAGCTTGCAGCCAACCGCTTGCCGATGGTTATTGCCCATGATTTCAACCGCCTGACATGGTGGATGATGAAACGTGCGGCACTGATTGATACGGTGACCTTGGTCAATATCGTCTCTGAAACCCGCGCCGTGCCGGAGTTTCTTGGCCCCAATTGCCGCCCCGCAGCGATTGCGGCCAGCCTTGCGCATCTGCTAACCGATGCCGCCGCCCGCAACGCCCAGACAGCGGCGATGGCGCTGACCATGCAGCGTTTAGGGCAGGGCGGCGATGCACCCGGTCTGCGCGCCGCACGCTCGGTCTTGGGCGCGATTTCTGCCTAAGAATTACCGCGGTCGGTTGGCCGCCACGGGGCGCTTACTTCGTGGTCAAGCCAAGCCCGATCTGGTCTTGTGCAATCTGTTCGTAGCTGCCGTATTGCATATCGCCGATAGCAGCCAGATCGGGATAATCGGTATATCCCGCCGCCCCGCCGCCATAGAATGTGGCGCGGTCATATTTGTTGAGTGTATGCCCGTGACGCAACCGCTCCGGCAGATCGGGGTTGCTCAAGAACCAGCGGCCAAAGGCCACCATATCGTAGATCCCCCGCGCCACCGCATCTTTTGCCGAACGTGGGGTGAAGCCGCCCGCGCCAATCAGCGTCCCGTGATAGAGGTCGCGAAAATGCGCATTGCGCAACGGGTGGCGGGTTGAAGGGTCATGTTCGGGGGCAACCGACAAAGCGCCCACGCGCGGCTCGGTCAACATCAGATAGGCCAGCGGAAATTCATTCAGCCCCGATACCGCATGGGCATAAAGTGCCTCGGCATCTGACGACACGGCCCCAAAATACATCTGATAAAGCCTGCCCGTTGCCGGATCGACCGCAGTTGGCGACAGCCGAACACCAACCCGGCCCGGCCCCAATTCATCAACCAAGGCCGCCACCACTTCGAACAAGAACCGGCAACGGTTTGCAATTGGGCCGCCATAGGGATCGCAGCGGTGGTTGATCCCGTCGCAAAGGAACTGTTCGACCAGATAGCCATGGGCTGCGTGCAGCTCGACAAAGTCGAACCCCGCGCGGTCAGCATTGCGCGCAGCAAGCCGGTAATCGGCGATCACCCGCGCGATTTCCTCGATCTCTAAAGCCCGCGGTATGGCAGCGGGCTGATCCCAATTGTAATCGCCGGTATCTTGCCCGGGGCGCAGTGGCGTGGCCGAGGATGACACCGGCGGCAGCGGCGCATCCGTGCCCTTTACCAGCGGATGATCGCCAATGCCCGGTTGCGCGATGCGCCCGGTGTGCAAAAGCTGGCACGATATCAACCCACCCTTGGCCTGCACGGCCTTTGTAACAGCGCGCCAACCTTGCACCTGCGTCTCTGTCCAGATCCCCGGAACATGCCCGCCATTGTCGCGCACCGCCGAATAAATCGTCCAGACCGGCGTGGCTTCGGGTGAAATATGCACGGCTTCAGTGATCAAAAGCCCACCGGACGTCGCGCGCTGTCCGTAGTATTCGGCCGTAAGCGCGGTTGGGGCAAGCGTTGCCTCATCCGCCCGTGTGCGCGTCATTGGCGCCATGACGATACGGTGCGCCAAAATACGGCCACCGATCTGATGCGGGCTGAATATATCTGCTGCGGGCATGATCTACCTGTTGTGAAGCCTTGGCCCGAAGTTAAGAATGTGCCCGCTAGACGCGCGCCCGTTTGCGACATTTACATTCGCACTATGAATCTGACCAATGCCCGCATTATAGAGGGCGCATGTCACAAATTGAATCGCTTTTCGTCACCCGTCTTTACCGCAGCACCTTGTCCGAATACGGCAAGCCGATTGATCTGGAAGAGCTGGAAAATTCCTGCCTTTCAATTGCCGAAGATGATGAGGCGGGCCAAGATTGGTGCGCCGAAAATGGCTATGCCGGTTATACCAGCTATGCCTCGCTTGCCGATCTGCCCTGGCGCTTTCCGATCTTCAAGGATCTGGTCAAGGTTCTGGATAAACACGTCGCGGCTTTTGTCAAAGATCTGGACTTCGATCTGGGCGACAAGAAGATCAAGCTTGACAGTCTGTGGATCAATATCTTGCCCGAAGGCGGTGTTCACAGCTCTCACATCCATCCCCATAGCGTGATCAGCGGCACAACCTATGTGACGATGCCCGAAGGGGCGAGTGCGATAAAATTCGAAGATCCGCGCCTTCCAATGATGATGGCCGCCCCGCCGCGCAAGAAAAAAGCCCGCGCCGAAATGCGCAGTTTTACTTATGTCGCCCCCGCGCCGGGTGAGGTTTTGCTTTGGGAAAGCTGGTTGCGCCACGAGGTGCCGATGAACCTGGCCGAGGATGACCGCATCAGCATCAGCTTCAACTACAACTGGGGTTAGGGGCGGCCAACCTGCCTCGCGGGCCAACACCAGCCTCGCGGGCCAACAAAAGTCTGTCAGCCACGATCGTCAGACGCCCTTTTCGCGACCTTCAATGATGCAAGACTTGTTCCAGGAACCTCTGGGTTCTTTCGTTTTGGGGATTTCCAAAAAACGATTCGGGATCTGCACTTTCGACGATTTGGCCTCGATCCATAAAGATAACACGATCCGCCACTTTGCGCGCAAAACCCATTTCGTGGGTGACACAGATCATGGTCATCCCTTCAGCGGCCAGTTCTTCCATTGTTTCAAGAACCTCATTGATCATTTCTGGATCAAGCGCAGAGGTTGGTTCGTCAAACAGCATGATACGGGGCTGCATGCACAAGGCCCGCGCAATCGCGACGCGTTGTTGCTGTCCGCCGGAAAGCTGGCTTGGCAGCTTGTCGGCCTGATCGGGAATTTTGACTTTTTCCAGATAGTGTTGCGCAAGTCCTATCGCCTCGTTTCGCGACTTGTTTCGGACAGACATCGGGGCCAGCAAACAGTTTTCCAACACGCTGAGATGCGGAAACAGGTTGAATTGCTGAAAACACATGCCCACTTCTGAACGGATCTGATCGATGTTCTTGACGTCTTCGGTCAGTGGGATGCCATCGACGATAATGTCTCCCTCCTGATGCACTTCCAACCGGTTGATGCAGCGGATCAGGGTTGATTTGCCCGATCCCGAGGGGCCGCAGATGACAATCCGTTCGCCGGATTTCACCGTCAGATTGATATCGGTCAGGACCTGAAAATCCCCATACCATTTGTTCATATGCCGGATGTCGATCATGGTTTGAGGCAAAGGCGATTGCTGCGACTGTGTTGAACTATGTGGCGTTTCCATTGGTCTGTTTTCCCATTTTGACTGATCGCGGCCTAGCGGATTGCGATGGAATTGGTGATGTCCTCGGTCCCTACATGGGTTTGCAAAGCCTGGGTCAATCGAAGGAACAGGGTGCAGATCACCCAGTAGATGACCGCAATCGTTGCAAAGGTTTCCACAGGTGTGAACGTGCGCCCGTTGATGTCATGGGCGGCATAGGTCAGCTCTGCCACGGTGATCATCGACAAGAGCGAGGATTCCTTGATCATCGTCAGGGCGATGTTGATGCCGGGCGGGAACACATAAGAGTAAAGCTGTGGAAAAATAACCCGCCGCATGTAGAACCCGTATTTCAGCCCCAGGGCTTTGGCCGCATCAAATTGCCCCTTTGACACGGCTTCTACACCACCGCGAAAGATCTCGGCAAAATAGGCACCGCCATACATCGACAGACAGATGAAGCCGGTGGTCAACCCCGATAGGCGAATGCCGTAAAAAGGCAGCGCATAGAACACCATGAAGATCAGGATCAGCAGCGGGATATTGCGCATCAATTCGATATAGGCCATCGCCGGCCAGCGCAAAATACGTCTGTCCGAGATGCGCATCATGCAGATCACCACGCCGATGAATACCCCGACCGGGATCGCAACGACCGAGATCAGCAGCGTGTTGAGCACCCCATCAATCAAGATGTCGCGGTTCTCCCAGATGGCCTCGTAGTCAAATGTCATGGGGGCTCCTACAAGCGGTATTTCTGGGATCGCCGCTGGAGGTATTCTCCGTATTGGCTGATTGAAAAGCAGATGACGAAATAGATAAGTGCTGCCAACACCAGAACCTCAACCGGGCGGAAGGTCTCGTTGTAAAGCATCTGCGAGGCGCGGGTCAGTTCGACCAAAGTGATGGTGGACAAAAGCGGTGTGATCTTGATCACCATGGTGAATTCATTCACCAAAAGCGGGATGACCGAATGAAACACCTGCGGCAAGATGATCTTGAACCAGATTTTGCGCTTGGGCAGGCCCAAAGCCTCTGCGGCTTCCCATTGTCCTTTGGGAATACGGCTTAGTCCGCCGCGCAGAATTTCCGCAACATAGGCACCGCTGTTGAAGCCTACCGCCATTATGCCAGCCGTAAACGGCCCGATGTTGATGCCGGTCAGCGGGGCCAAGGCGTAGTAAAACACCAAAATCTGGACCAGCGCCGGCGTGCCCCGGATGAAGCTGCCATAGATGCCAACGAAGGTGCGCAGCAGCCAGAACCGGCTGTTGCGCATCAACAAAAGGCCGGTTCCGACAAAAATTCCGACGCCACAGGCAATAAGCCCGACAAAGATCGTGTAGAGCGCGCCCACCAACAAGGGACCCGACTTTGGGATGATTTCGAGAAACTGCAGGTCCATGGCTCAGATTTTCTCCCTTAGAAAAAAGCCGCCCCGGGCAGGCCTGATGAAGGAAGGCTCAGACTTTTCCGGGGCGGTAGTGACGCTCAAAGAGCGCCTTCAGGGAGGTAATCTTCGGGCAGGACCATCTCAAAACCGAACCACTTCATCTGAAGTTCTTTGAGCGTCCCATCCCCTTCAAGTTTCTCAAGTGATTCATTCACACGGTCGCGCAGGTCAGTGCCGTCTGGGCTTGCGACCCAGGCAAACAAGGTGCCGCTGCCTATATTGGCAAGCTGGGCAAATGTGTCGGGGCGCTGTTCTTGCATCGTGGCCAGCGAAAACGACGGGATTGTACCGATGTCAATCTGGCCACCGGCCAGTGCAAGGCGCATGTCATCGGTCGACTTGAACCCACGGATATCGGCAAAACCGGACCCGCCATTTGCCTTCAATTCGGCGTCAAGCGCTTCGACTTCTTGTGCTTGCGAAGACCCAAGCTCGACCCCGATGATCTTGCCATTCACATCTCCCAGCCCCGCCAGGCCATCATCGCCATGCCGTTTGACCAACATGGTTTCAGCCACAGCCAGCGGGCGGGTAAAGGCATATTTGTCAACGCGGTCTTCCTTGATCGCGACCGATGTTGCGACCAGATCGTATTTTCCGGCCAGAACGCCCGCAAGAATGCCGTCCCACGGCAGTTGCAGCTGTTCAAGTTCGACCCCCATGTCCGCCACGATCAGGTCAAGGATATCCTTGCCGTATCCGACGACCACGCCGTCTTTAAGGAACTCCATGGGCGGATAGGCGACTTCGGTAGCAACGGTGATCTTGCCGTTTGCAGTGACCTTCTCCAACAAGGATTGCGCAGATGCGGGGCCGCACAAAGCCATGGCTGTGACACAGGCCATCAGGCCATTGGTTATGTGGCGTCTTTGGATCTGTTTCATTCTTTTCTCCTGAAAGTTGGTTCTACTTTGGTTGATTTTTGGATCGCGTGTCGCAGGCGGGGGCCAGAACACACAGCAGTTCGAACATAATCGATGCCCCCACCCAAGCGGTGCCACCAGAAGGATCAAAGGGCGGCGACACTTCGACAAGATCGGCACCAATCAGATTAAGCCCGGCAAGGGCGCGCACCATTTGTTGTGCCTGAAACGTGGTGAACCCGCCGATTTCCGGGGTTCCGGTGCCGGGTGCGTAAGACGGATCAATCCCGTCGATGTCAAAGCTCACATAGGTTTCGCGATCCCCGACAATATCGCGGGCTTCTTGCATGACCGATGCGATCCCACGGTCAAACAATTCTTCGATTTCCACAATCCTGACCCCTTGATCCAAGGCCCAGTCAAAATCACTCGTCTCGTATTTGACCCCACGAATGCCAATCTGAATCGTGCGTTTCGGATCAAGAAATCCTTGCTCGATCGCGCGTCTGAACGGGGTGCCATGGGTGTATTTGCTGTCCCCGAAATAGGCGTCGTTCATATCCGTATGGGCATCAAAATGAACCATTCCCACCGGTCCGTTACGCCCAAGGGCGCGCAGGATCGGAAAGGACACCAGATGATCTCCGCCTGCAGAAAGCGGAACGATCCCCTTGCCCGTCATCTGGTCATAGAACCCGGTGATCAGATCAAGGCTTTGCATGATGTCCATCGGGTTGACGGGCGCATCCCCCAGATCGGCGCAATTCACCAGCTTGAAAGGGTTCACGCCACTGCGCGGATGGGTGGTACGGATCATGGTTGACAAATCACGCAACTGGCGCGGCCCATGGCGCGGGCCCGGTCGGTTTGACGTGCCGCCGTCAAACGGAACCCCCACAATGCCGATATCCACCTTGTCCGCTTTCGGGGCGTCCAACTCGATATGCGGAAGGCGCATAAAGGTCGGCATTCCCGCGAAACGCGCTGTTTTCAATCCTGGTATTGGCTGGAATGCCGAATCTTTTGGCTGCATGTGCTGCCCCCGTCACTGTTGTTCAGGCGAAAGTTGACACGATCCCTTAGTTTGATAAACGCTGACTTATAGGAATTTAGTTTTGAAAGTCGCGACGTAATGACAGCTCCAACCATTGCAGATGTCGATATCAAACTGCTGCGGGTTTTTTGCACGATTGTGGAATGCGGCGGCTTTTCGCAAGCACAGACCGAACTGAACCTTTCGCGTTCAACAATCAGCACCCATATGGCCAATCTGGAAACGCGCCTTGGGTTCAGGCTTTGCAGGCGCGGGCGGGCCGGATTTGCGCTGACGGCACGTGGCGGCGCGGTTTATGAGGCCTCGCGCGCGATGCTGTCTTCTATTGACGCCTATCATGGCCAGATTGGTCAACTCAGGGAACGGATCGTTGGTGAAATCGCTATTGGTGTCGTCGACAATCTGATCACCAATCCGGAATGTCGTTTGCGTGACGCCATTCGCGATGCGCTTGCGGTCTCCAAAGACCTCCGAATTGTCTTGCGGATCGGCCCCCCCGACCAGATCGAAGAGCAGCTTGTTCGCGGCCAGGTCCAAATGGCGATTTCACCGGAGTTTCCCGCGCGAAACAAGATCACGCAAGTCCCGCTATTTGTCGAAAAACAGCGTTTGATTTGCGGCAAGGGCCATCCGTTATTCAGTGTAGATGAAGATTTGTTGACGCGAGAGCTTATTGCCCAGCAAAACGTTGTCCGCCGTGGCTTCGTCTCGGTGCTGACCCCCTATTCGACGTATTTTGACCGGCCAGCTCTGGCAGTCTCGCATCAAATGGAGGGGCTTGCACACTTCATCCTCAGCGGTAACTGCGTGGGTTTCTTGCCTGAAATCTACGCAAACTATTGGGTCGACCGGCAAGAGATGCGCGTTATTCGTCCGGATCAGTTTGGTTTTGACGTGCCCATTTGCCTTTCACGTCACGAGGATCAGCATCATACGCTGGCGGCGTCGCATGTTTATGACACCATTCAAAAGGCGCATGAAGCAAAGGTGTGACCCAAAATCCCATGCCGGGGCCATTCTTGAAGATCCGTGCTTTTGATCACCGTTCATGCTCGTTCCGTCTTGGGAAATTTTCCCGAAAACCGCTTTCGAGCAATGCGAACCGAAGGCTGGCTTTACCGCATAGTGGAACTCTGCGGGCAGCCGACCCCCCCGGGGGGCGGTTCCGAAAAAGGGGGGGATTTGATTAATATCGGGTTAATGGGAGATTTTATTTTGTGTTATTTCAAGGGCTTGATTTAATTTTCACTGTGAAAATCGTGGAATGCCGCGATCAGCGGCCTTTCCAGATCCAGCCACCGCCCAAAATCCGGCTGCCCTCGGGGGCATAAAATACGCAAGCCTGACCGGGGCTGACGCCTTCTTCGGGGTCCAGTAATTCAACCTCGGCTTCGGTCGCCGAAACCGGGCGGATCACGGCAGGTTTTGGTGGGCGGGTTGATCGGATCTTGACCGAGACGTGCCATTCCTTTTGCCCGTCAAACGGCGCATCACCCAGCCAGTTGATTTCCTTAAGCGGCACCGTCCGCGTCGCCAGCGCGGCTTTCGGCCCCACGACCACCCGTCTGGTTTCGGGGTCAAGCCGGACCACATAAATCGGATCACCGGTTCCGCCAACGCCAAGCCCGCGCCTTTGCCCGATTGTGTAATGAATGACGCCGCGATGCGTGCCCAGGACCTGTCCGTCCATATCGACAATCTCGCCCGGATCCGCCGCCCCGGGGCGCAGCTTTTCGATGACGGCGGCGTAGTTTCCGTCTGGCACGAAACAGATATCCTGGCTGTCAGGCTTATCGGCAACGCTTAGCCCATATTTCGCCGCCAGCGCCCGGGTTTCGGCCTTTGAGACGAGATGTCCCAAGGGGAAGCGCAGATAATCAAGCTGCTCTGGCGTGGTCGAGAACAAAAAGTAGCTTTGATCGCGGTTCGCGTCGGCGGCACAATGAAGCTCGGCCCCGGCCGCCCCCACTTTTCGCTGAATATAGTGACCGGTCGCCATGCAATCGGCCCCCAGATCTTTGGCGGTCCCCAAAAGATCCTTGAACTTCACCCGCTCATTGCAGCGAATGCACGGCACCGGGGTTGCGCCTGCAAGATAGGCATCGGCGAATTCGTCGATCACCGCCTCGCGAAACATGTTCTCATAATCGAGAACGTAATGGGGAAAGCCCATTGCCTCGGCAACCCGGCGCGCGTCATGGATATCTTGCCCCGCGCAGCATGCGCCTTTCTTGGCCAACGCGGCCCCATGATCATAAAGCTGCAAGGTGACGCCCACGACATCATAGCCCTGATCTTTCAAGACCGCAGCCACGACCGAGCTGTCGACGCCGCCAGACATGGCCACCACCACCCGCGTCTCGGCTGGTGGTTTGGCAAAACCAAGTGAGTTTATGGATTGATCAAGTGACATTATGCGGGCTCCGACAGATATGAAGGAATATAGGAAAATTGAAGACACTCACAAGGCTGCGTTTCACGCCCCGTAAACCAGATAGGGTCAAAGTCGGCGGCGGTGAAAACAAAGGGGGTGTCCCATGTTCTTAAAGAAAATCGACGGGCCTAGGGCCGTCACATTGCCTGACGGCACAATTATGACGCGTTCGGACCTGCCGCCCGCCGAAACCAGGCGTTGGGTGGCAAGCCGGAAAATCCGCGTGGTCAATGCGGTGGCCTACGGCCTGATTCCCTTAAAAGAGGCCTTGAAACGTTATGGCTTGTCGGAAGAAGAGTTTGAAATCTGGCGCCATGCCGTCGATGTTCATGGGGAAAAAGCCCTGAAGGTCACAACAATACAGAAATATCGTCAACTTTAAGTTGCAATTCGCCTCCAAGTTGTTTTGGTAACTCACCGTTAACCATTCTGCGGGAATGTGACGGTAATGAAGTTTAACGCGGAGTGCGCAAGATGAGAATTTTGTTGGTTGAAGACGATCCGACGACCTCCCGCAGCATCGAACTGATGCTGACCCACGCTAACCTGAACGTATATTGCACAGATCTGGGCGAGGAGGGTATCGATCTTGCGAAGTTGTATGATTACGACCTGATTCTGTTGGATCTCAATTTGCCCGACATGAATGGCCATGAAGTGCTTCGCCAATTGCGGTTGTCAAAAATTGACACGCCGATTTTGATCCTCTCAGGGGCCGACGACACCGAGAACAAGATCAAGGGTTTCGGATTCGGGGCGGATGATTACATGACCAAACCGTTCCACCGCGAAGAACTGGTGGCGCGTATCCATGCGATTATTCGCCGCTCCAAAGGCCATGCGCAATCGGTGATCACGACGGGTATGGTGAACGTCAACCTGGATGCAAAAACCGTGGATGTGGATGGTCTGACCGTGCATTTGACCGGCAAAGAATACCAGATGCTCGAACTTTTGAGCCTTCGCAAGGGCACCACACTGACCAAAGAAATGTTCTTGAACCATCTTTACGGTGGCATGGATGAACCTGAATTGAAGATCATCGACGTATTCATCTGCAAGCTTCGCAAGAAGCTGGCCGAAGCGACTGGCGGTGAAAACTACATCGAAACCGTATGGGGGCGCGGCTATGTATTGCGCGAACCTGTCACGCAAGACGGCCGCATCGCGGTTAATGCCTGACGATCAAACCTGCTAGACGTTGCCCGGGCTGCACCCTAAACCTTTGGGGGCAACTTTGGGGAGGCGTAAATGGGTGCGGCGAAAGCGGTCGAAGACCTGTCATTGGCTGAAGCACGTGCTGAACATGCGCGGCTTGCAGCGGAGGTGTCGGCCGCCAATGTCGCCTATCACGGAAAAGACGCGCCTGAGATTTCAGATGCACAATTCGATGCTCTGAAAAGGCGGTTGATGGCAATCGAAGGGCACTTCCCTGAACTTGCCGCCCTTGCAAGCCCGACCTCGACGGTTGGCGCGCCGGTAATGGAGGGCTTTGGCAAGGTGACCCATGCGGTTGCTATGCTTAGCCTCGCAAATGCTTTTGACAACCAAGATGTCATGGAGTTTGCAGACAGGGTCCGGTCTTTCTTGAGTATTCCCGCCGAAAAGGCGCTTGAAATGACCGCAGAACCCAAGATTGACGGGCTGTCGTTGACACTGCGCTACGAGATGGGGCGGCTGGTTCAGGCCGCAACCCGCGGTGACGGTGAGACGGGTGAGAATGTCACCGATAACGCCCGAACCATTGCCGACATCCCCCAGACACTCAAAGACGCGCCCGATCTGCTTGAGGTGCGCGGCGAAGTCTACATGAGCCACGCCGATTTTTCCGCCCTGAACCTCAAACAATCCGAACGGGGCGCCAAGACTTTTGCCAATCCGCGCAATGCCGCTGCTGGAAGCCTGCGCCAGCTTGACGCTTCCGTAACCGCCGAACGGCCGTTGAGGTTTTTCGCCTATGCCTGGGGCGCGGTCAGCGCGCCTTTGGCGGATACGCAATTTGGCGCAATTGCGCGTTTGAAGGCGCTGGGATTTCAGACGAATGGACTGACGCGTCTTTGCCAAAGCACCCAAGAGCTGATCGCGACTTACCGTTTGATCGAACAAGAACGCGCGACACTGGGCTATGACATCGACGGCGTGGTCTACAAGGTGAACGATCTGGCGCTGCAAGCGCGGCTCGGATTCCGGTCAACCACACCGCGTTGGGCGATTGCGCATAAATTCCCCGCAGAGCTGGCCTGGACCCGGCTTGAGGCGATTGACATTCAGCTTGGCCGAACCGGGGCACTGTCGCCGGTCGCGCGGCTGACACCGGTTACAGTCGGTGGTGTCGTCGTATCAAATGCGACCTTGCACAACGAGGACTATATCGCCGGGCGCGATGCCAAGGGCAACCCGATCCGCGAGGGTAAGGACATTCGGGTTGGCGATTGGGTGCAGGTTTACCGCGCGGGCGATGTGATTCCCAAGATCAAGGATGTCGATCTGTCAAAACGCCCGGCACATGCGGCCCCCTATGTGTTCCCGCACACCTGCCCAGAATGCGGATCGGACGCGATCCGCGAAGAAGGTGATGCGGTGCGCCGCTGTATGGGGGGCATGATTTGCCCCGCCCAGGCGGTTGAAAGGCTCAAGCATTTTGTGTCCCGCGGCGCGTTTGATATTGAAGGGCTTGGGGCAAAACAGATTGAGATGTTCTTTGCCGATGCCCAGCTGCCAATCCGCGAACCCGCCCAGATTTTCACCCTTGCCGCGCGTGACGGTATCAATCTGACCAAGTTGAAAAACCGTGATGGGTTTGGCGAAAAATCTGTCCAAAACCTTTTTCAAGCTATTGAAGAGAAAAGAAAAATACCACTAAATCGGCTGATCTTCGCATTGGGTATTCGCCATGTGGGTGAGAGTTCGGCAAATCTGCTGGCCACACATTTTGGGTCATGGGCTATGTTTGAGGCGGCGTTGACTGCCACGACCATAGGCGAGGGGCCGGAATGGGACGATCTTTTGTCGATTGACGGGGTTGGCGCGGTGATGGCTGCGTCACTTGTTACGGCGTTTCATCAAGACCGGGAACGGGAACTGATAGACCGTTTGGTGGATCAGCTGGATGTGCAAGACGTAACTGCCAAGGGCCCGGTCGAAAGTCCGGTTGCGGGTAAGATCGTGGTTTTCACCGGCTCGCTTGAAAAGATGACGCGGGCTGAGGCCAAGGCGCGTGCTGAGGCCATGGGCGCGAAAGTCTCAAGCTCTGTCTCGGCCAAGACCGATCTTGTCGTGGCGGGGCCCGGGGCCGGCTCCAAGGCCAAGGATGCAGCCCGGTTTGGGGTCGAGATGATAGATGAGGACGCCTGGATCAGGCTGATTGGCGGATGAGCCGCCCTGCGATCCTTTTTCCGCTCTTCGCGGCCTTGGAAACACTTGATGGTGTGGGACCCAAGACGGCCAAGCATTTTGAGCAAATGGATGTAACACGCCCGCGCGATCTGTTGTTCACCTTGCCCTATGCCGGGGTCGATCGCAGCATTCGCCGGTCTATCCGCGAGGTGGTTGCACCGGCAACGGTGACGGTTGAGGTCGAGGTGGGGGCGCATGTGCCTGCGCAGCGCAAAGGTGGCCCGGCGCGGGTATTCGTGCGCGATGCCGAGATCGAATTTCAACTGGTGTTCTTTCATGCCCGCGGCGATTGGCTGGAAAAGCAATTGCCAACCGGGCAGCGGCGGCTGATTTCGGGCAAGCTCGAGATTTTCGACGGGATTGCCCAGATGGTGCATCCCGACCATATTTTGCGCCTTGAAGACGCAAGTGAACTGCCGTCCTTTGAGCCGGTCTATCCCTTGACGGCAGGCGTTACCCAAAAGTTGATCGCCAAGGCTGCAAGCTCTGCGTTGGCGCGTTTGCCGGAGCTTGGCGAATGGATTGACCCCACACTGAAGGCACGCGAGGCATGGCCCGATTGGGCGGAGGCGGTGCGCAAGGTACATGCGCCGCAGGGTCTGGACGATTTTGCCGCTGAAGCGCCCGCGCGCCAGAGGCTGGCTTATGATGAATTGTTCGCGCATCAGATGACACTGGCATTGGCGCGCACAGCATTGAAGCGCGCGAAGGGCCGCGAAAGCGTGGCCACGGGGCGGTTGCAATCGAAGGTGCTTGAAGCGCTGCCATACCGTCCGACCGGCGCACAAGAACGCGCCATTGCCGAGATTTCGACGGATCTGGCATCGGACAAGCGCATGACGCGGCTTTTGCAAGGTGATGTCGGTTCCGGCAAGACGCTGGTGGCCTTCATGGCGTTGCTGATCGCGGTTGAGGCGGGCGGGCAAGGTGTGATGATGGCCCCCACGGAAATACTGGCGCGCCAGCATCTGGATAGCTTGCGGCCTTTGGCCGAGAGTGCCGGCGTGGTGCTTGAGCTGCTGACCGGCCGCGATAAGGGGGGGGAGCGTGCAGCAAAGCTTGGGGCGCTGGCGCGGGGCGATATCCAATTGCTTGTCGGCACGCATGCGGTGTTCCAAAAGGATGTGGTCTTTCACGATCTGCGGTTGGCGGTGGTGGATGAACAGCATCGCTTTGGTGTCGCCCAGCGGATGGAGCTTGGTCAAAAAGGCGCGGCCGTTGACGTATTGGTCATGACCGCGACGCCGATCCCGCGGTCTTTGGCATTGGCGCAATATGGCGACATGGATGTCTCAATTCTCGATGAGAAGCCCGCCGGGCGGCAGCCGGTCAAGACCGCGCTGATCTCAACCGGGCGCTACGATGAAGTGGTGGGCCACTTGCGCCAAGCGGTGGCGGATGGGCGGCAGGCCTATTGGGTCTGTCCCTTGGTTGAAGAAAGTGAGCTGGTCGATCTGACCGCCTCAGAGGACCGGTTTCGCGCATTGCGGGTGGCCTTGGGCGAGGGTGTTGTCGGCTTGGTCCATGGACAAATGCCAGCGGCGGACAAAGACGCGGCGATGGCAGATTTCGTGGCTGGCCGGACCAAGGTTCTGGTCGCCACAACCGTGATTGAGGTTGGTGTGAATGTTCCCAATGCCTCTATCATGGTGATTGAACGGGCCGAGATTTTTGGTCTGGCGCAGTTGCACCAATTGCGCGGCCGCGTGGGGCGTGGGGCTGCGGAATCCACCTGCTTGTTGATGTATCAAGCGCCATTGTCAAAAACCGCTGAGCGCCGCTTGCAGATGTTACGCCAGACAGAGGATGGGTTTCGGATCGCCGAAGAGGATCTGGCGATTCGCGGTGCGGGTGATCTGATCGGCACGGCGCAATCTGGCCTGCCACGGTTTCGGATCGCGGATCTTGAGCGTCAGGCCGGGCTGATGGCGGTGGCACAAAGCGATGCGCGCGCGCTTTTAGCCGCTGATCCGGTGCTGGAAAGCGCGCGAGGGCAGGCGGCCCGGGTGCTTTTGTGGTTGATGGAGCAAGACCGGGCAATACGGCTTATCACCGTCGGTTAGTCAGAAATTCCCACTTTGTTCTCAGATGTTCTTAATAAGTTCTTTACATATCGTTACCGATATGAGAACAAAGGCGCAACACCAAGTAAATCTGAAGGGAATTATCATGATGACCGAAATCAAATCCGCGCTTGTCCATGCGAAAGGCACGCTCTTGCAAGATGCGGCTGGCCTTATGTCTTTGGTTGCGATGCTGGTGATTGGTTTGAACTTGCCAGATTTGATCTAAGGTCTTTCGTTTTCTGCCCACGCGGTCCTTTTTCGGGGGGCGCGGCGACATATGTCGCCTTTCTATTGCCTGTCCCGGCAACCGGTTCCCCACCGGCGCCCTATCCCCGAAAACCGCTTCCTGCCGCCGTGGCCCATTTGGGCGCGGCGGTTTTTTTTAAGCGGCACCCTTGGGGGAATGGGTTCGGTTATGAGTGGACGTCAGTTGAGTTTCGCAAAAGCCTCGCATGCCGCATCCAGGGTTAGCAAGATCGAGGCGTGGCGATTTTTGTAATCGCGTGCGGGCGTCAGGACTTCGTAACCATCGAACGGCGGTGAAGGGGTGGGGCCGTTTTCCTTGAGCATTGCCGCAAGCTCGTCTCGGGCTTGCAAAAGTTCGGGCAGGCTGCGACCGGGGATGCTTTGGCCCGCAATGGCCGCAGAGGCCTGGCCAAGGGCGCAGGCTTTCACCTCTTGCCCGAAATCGCCAACCCGGCCATCTTTGATGGTCAGATCGACCGTCACGGTCGAGCCGCAAAGAGGAGAGCGGCGTGTGGCCGTGGCGCTGGGGTTTGCAAGGCGCGCGTGGTGGGGAATATCGGCGGCCAGTGCCAATATCTTTTGAGAATAGAGCTTGATCAGATCTGTTTCGGCCATGACGGTCCTTCTGGGCTTTTAGTGCGCACCGGTTGTGCCTAGAGATAGGCCGGAACAATGGATTTGCAAAGGGATGAGGATGGCGTTTGATCCGACAAGTCTGAAATTCGACGCGAAGGGTTTGATCCCGGCGATCGCACAAGATGCGGCCAGTGGCGATGTGCTGATGATGGCGTGGATGAATGCCGCGTCGTTGCAAAAGACACTTGAGACTGGCCATGTCACCTATTGGTCGCGTTCGCGTGGGGCCTTATGGGCGAAGGGCGAAAGCTCGGGTCATGTGCAGCGCCTTGTCGAGATGCGCATTGATTGTGACCGCGATTGCCTTTTGCTGATCGTCGATCAAACCGGCCCCGCGTGCCACACCAACCGCCCCACATGTTTTTACACGGCCATACGGGGCGGGGCAGAGGTTACGATTTGCGACCCCGAGGGGTGATCTGCCCTAATGCAAGGTGAATTCGCCCGTGACATTGCGCCAATCCCCCGGTGCAATCAGCTTGCGATGCGAAAAGCGGACTGAATGTAATGGTCCTTCGATCTTGTCTTGCCAAAACTCGATGAAGTGGAACAGTTCGGGATAATCGGGGGCAAGATCGTATTCTTGCCAGATAAAGACATTCAAAACATGCTGGTAATCGGGAATTCGGTAGAAAATTTCCGCCGTTGTCAGGCCGTAACCCTTCAGCATCAGCTCGGTCTCGCTTCGATCTTCGTTTGCACGCATTGGCCCGTCCTGCCGTTGATTGCTATGATCATCTTGGCACAAGGTTAATTCATAATGAAATCAACAGTTGGACAGTTTTGCGGCAAGATCGGGCAAGCCGGGCCCACTGGGCATTGCACCCCATAGATGGGATGGGATATAGTGGCGCATAACAACATCTAGAAAACGCGAAAGCGCGGGCATTACTTTGACAGATACGCCGGAAACACCCGACAACGAAGACGAAAAGCACGTTCGCATGGCGCATGACGGGCCAAGCATGTCGATCGCGGAAGAGATGAAAACCGCCTATCTCGACTATGCGATGAGCGTGATCGTCAGCCGTGCAATACCTGATCTGCGGGATGGGCTTAAGCCCGTGCACCGGCGGATCTTGTTTGCCATGCATGAAACCAACAATACCCATGACAAGCCCTACCGCAAATCGGCGCGCCCCGTGGGCGATACGATGGGTAAATATCACCCGCATGGCGATGCCTCGATCTATGACGCTTTGGTGCGGATGGCGCAGGGTTTTTCGATGTCTTTGCCGCTTCTGGACGGGCAGGGCAACTTTGGGTCGATGGACGGCGATAACCCGGCGGCGATGCGCTATACCGAAGTGCGGATGGACAAACCCGCCGCAAGCCTTTTGGCGGATATAGAAAAAGACACCGTCGATTTTCAGGACAATTACGATGGTAAGGACCGTGAACCAACGGTCTTGCCCGCACGGTTCCCGAATATGCTGGTCAATGGCGCAGGCGGTATCGCCGTTGGCATGGCCACCAATATTCCGCCGCATAACCTTGGCGAAGTGATTGATGCGACCTTGGCACTGATCGACGACCCGGATTTGTCGATCGAAGACCTGATGCAATACGTGCCCGCGCCAGACTTCCCGACCGGTGGCATGATTTTGGGCCGCTCGGGCGCGCGCAAAGCCTATCTTGAGGGGCGGGGCAGCGTGATCATACGCTCCAAAACCCGGATCGAAGAGCTGCGCAAGGACCGCTTTGCGATCATCATTGATGAGATCCCCTATCAGGTGAACAAATCAACGATGATCGAAAAGATCGCCGAGATGGTGCGCGACAAACGCATCGAGGGCATCGCCCATATTCAAGACGAAAGTGATCGGGTTGGCGTGCGGGTGGTGATTGAACTCAAACGCGATTCGACGCCTGAAGTCGTCTTGAACCAGTTGTTCCGCTTTTCGCCGATGCAGACGTCGTTTGGCTGCAACATGCTTGCCTTGAACGGCGGGCGACCTGAACAACTGACGCTGAAGGATTTTCTAAGCTATTTCATTGTCTTCCGCGAAGAAGTTGTTGCGCGCCGCACCGCGTTTGATCTGCGCAAGGCGCGCGAGCGGAGCCATATCTTATGTGGCCTGGCTGTCGCCGTGTCGAATGTGGATGAGGTGGTGGCGACCATTCGTTCCTCGGCCGATCCCGCAGAAGCGCGTGAACGTTTGATGACGCGGCGTTGGCCTGCACATGACATTGTTGAATACATTCGCCTGATTGATGATCCGACCCATCCGATCAATGATGATGGCACCTATAACCTGTCGGAGATTCAGGCCCGCGCGATCTTGGACCTGCGCTTGCAGCGTTTGACCGCGATGGGTGTTAAGGAAATCACCAGCGAACTTGAAGAACTTGCGGCAAAGATCCGGGATTACTTGGAAATATTGGGTAGCCGCGAACGGATAATGGGGATTATCTCTGACGAATTGCGCGAAGTGCGGGACGCATTCGCCGTGCCGCGCCGCACCGAGATTGTCGACTGGGTCGGCGATATGGACGATGAAGATCTGATTGAGCGCGAGGATATGGTGGTGACCATCACCTCGGGTGGTTACATCAAGCGCACCGCCTTGGCGGAGTTTCGCGCGCAGCGGCGTGGGGGCAAAGGTCTGGCCTCCATGCGGACCAAGGAAGACGATGTGGTGACCACGTTGTTCGTGGCCAATACCCATACGCAGCTTTTGTTCTTCTCTACCGACGGGATGGTTTACAAGTTGAAATGCTGGCGCTTGCCGCTTGCGGGCCGATCCGCAAAAGGCAAGGCGATGATCAACATATTGCCAATCGGCACCGGTGTGTCGATGGCCGCGTTGATGCCGGTCGATGCGCCCGAGGAAGAATGGAAAAATCTGCAGATCTTCTTTGCGACATCGGACGGTGATGTGCGGCGCAATGCGCTTTCTGATTTCACCAATGTCATGCGCAACGGCAAGATCGCGATGAAGCTGCCCGAGGGCGTGAGCCTGGTGAACGCGCGTATCTGCGACGAGGAAGATGATGTGATGCTGGTGACGGCCATGGGCCGGGCAATTCGTTTCCCAACGACAGAGGTGCGGGTCTTTAAGGGCCGCGATTCGACCGGGGTGCGGGGTATCCGACTGGCCGCTGGCGATAACGTGGTGTCGATGTCGGTGATCCGGCATTTTGAGGCCGATCCAGCCGAACGCGCAGCCTATCTTAAGCAACGCCGCTTGATGGCGGGCGCGGTTGAGGATGAAGCCGAAGCGGATGAGGACGAAGATGCCGTGGCCGCAGGGCAGCTAAGTACCGATCGCTATGCGCAGATGTCGACGGCGGAAGACCTGATCTTGACGATTTCGGCGCGTGGCCAGGGTAAGGTGTCGTCTTCGCATGATTATCCTGTGCGCGGCCGCGGTGGCCAAGGTGTTATGGCCATGGACAAAGCCATGCGTGGCGGTCGGCTTGTGGCGTCATTCCCGGTTGAAGCGGATGACCAAGTCATGCTTGCCACCTCAACCGGGCAGTCAATCCGGTGTCCGATTGCCGGTATATCTTTCCGCTCACGCTCAGCTGGCGGGGTGAAGGTGTTCGATACGGGGGCCGGCGAAGAGGTGGTATCGGTCGCTCGGGTTGCGGGTGACGCCGATGAGGTGGAGGCCGAGATTGATGTCGAGGTCGAGGTCGAGACCGAGGCCGGACCTCTAGAAGAGTAGATATTTCAAGTGCTTGCGATTATGCGCGCGTCGTTAAAGCGGCGCGCGTATATGGTTTTTTAGGCTTGTCATCAAATCCCTTAAAAATGGCCTGGCGATTTTTTTTGCTCCGCACAATGTTGACACATTCTTAACCTACTGCCGTCAGACTTTCCCTAGAAGCTTGCTACATACGGTGCATTTCACAACGGATTGCACCGACCGGCGGACAAAAGGGGATACAGATGGCCTATACAGGTTTTGGTGAGAACTTTGAGACAGCGAAAACAGCCGCACCTTTGGGATTGCGCGCCTGGATCGCAAGTTGGTTCAATGCGGTGGTCGCTGACGACGAAGTGATGGCAGCACCAGTGCAGCGTAAACTTGCGGGTCCAGATCCGCTTGATCGGCGCACCAACGGCTATATGGCCGATCTTGACATGGAAATGAGCGCGTAAGGACAAGCGGCCCTTTCCAAACCACTGCCCGTGGCCTAAATGCAGGCCATGGGTATAGATCTAAACATAATTGGCGGCGGCTTGGCTGGTTGCGAAGCTGCCTGGCAGGCAGCGCAGGCTGGCCTTAAGGTCGTCATACATGAAATGCGGCCCAAGGTTGCTACCTTTGCGCATAAGACCGGCCATTTGGCCGAAATGGTCTGCTCGAACTCCTTCCGCTCTGATGACGATGAACGCAATGCCGTTGGGCTTTTGCATTGGGAGATGCAAGAAGCGGGCGGTTTGATCATGGAAATGGCGCGCGCCCATCGGCTTCCCGCCGGGGGAGCCTTGGCAGTTGATCGGGATGCGTTCGCCCAAGCCGTGACCGCGCGGATCGTTGCGCATCCGAATATTTCGATTTCACATGAAGAAATTTCCGAACTTCCCCGCGAAGGGCGCTGGATCATCGCGACCGGCCCGCTGACTTCGGGCAGTCTGGCCGAAGCGATCAAGGCGGAAACCGGGGCAGAAGCACTGGCGTTTTTCGATGCGATCGCCCCGATTGTCTATGCGGAAAGCGTAGATATGTCGGTGGTTTGGATGCAGTCGCGCTATGACAAGGGCGCGACGGTTGAAGAGCAGACGGCCTATATGAACTGCCCCATGGACCGCGATCAGTATGAAGCCTTTATTGATGCGCTTTTGGCGGCCGAGAAGGCCGAGTTTCACGAAGGCGAAACCGCCGGTTATTTTGATGGCTGTTTGCCGATTGAAGTGATGGCCGAACGGGGCCGGGAAACCTTGCGCTTTGGCCCGATGAAACCTGTCGGCCTTACCAATGCCCATCGTCCGGAGGTGAAGCCCTATGCCGTGGTGCAGCTGCGCCGGGATAACGCGCTGGGGACGCTTTACAATATTGTGGGCTTTCAGACAAAGATGAAGTATGGGGCGCAAGCGGCTGTATTTAAATCAATTCCGGGGCTTGAGAGTGCCAGTTTCGCGCGCCTTGGCGGCATTCACCGCAATACGTTCCTCAACTCTCCGACTTTGCTTGACGACCGGATGCGGTTGAAGTCAAAGCCACATCTACGTTTCGCGGGCCAGATCACCGGGGTCGAGGGCTATGTTGAAAGTTCAGCGATGGGGCTTTTGGCGGGGCGGATGGCTGCCGCTGAAGTCAAAGGCGGCGATCTGGCGCCGCCGCCGGCGGAGACGGCGATGGGGGCACTGATCACCCATATAACCGGCGGGGCCGATGCAAAGACCTTCCAGCCGATGAATGTCAATTTCGGACTGTTTCCGCCGATTGATGCGAAAGGCGGCCGTAAGGGGCGCAAAGATCGCTACAAGGCCTATACGGATCGCGCAAAAATCGCATTTTCAGAATGGCTTCAGGGCCAAAGTTGATGCGGACGCGCTTTGCGCCATCGCCAACCGGCCCTTTGCATTTGGGGCATGCCTATTCGGCAATCCTGGCTTACGATCTGGCACAGGCTGCGGGCGGTGAATTTGTGCTGCGGATCGAGGATACGGATCTGGCGCGGTGCCGCCCGGAATGGGAAGCGCTGATCTATGAAGACCTCAACTGGCTGGGATTGACTTGGGGCGCGCCGGTGTGGCGTCAATCCGATAACCTTGCGCGCTATGGTGCGGCGCTGGATGAGCTTGCCGGAGCGGGGCTGATTTACCCTTGCAAATGTACAAGAGCGGACATTCGGGCAGCGCTGGCCGCACCGCAAGAGGGGGTGGAAAGCGGCGAGGGCGTCTATCCGGGCCTGTGCCGCCACCGCAGCATGGATGATCGCCAGCCCGGCGATGCACTGCGGCTGGATATGGCAAAGGCGATGGCCAGCCTGCCGGGCCTTGGCGGCTTCACAGAGGTGGGCGCTACGAAGTTCGGCGCGTATACGCTTGATTCTGCGTCACTTTTGAAAGTTCATGGTGATGCGGTTTTGGGCAGGAAGGCGCAAGGTTATATATCCTATGTTCTGGCTTCGGTGATTGACGATGCAGCACAGGGGATAAGCCATGTGATCCGCGGCGAAGATCTGTTTGAGATCACATTTTTGCAGGTCTTGTTGCAAAATCTCTTGGGCCTGCCGACGCCGACCTACCACCATCACCGGCTGATCCGGGATGAGGCAGGCAAGCGCCTTGCCAAGCGCGATGACGCGCGCGCCATCCGGCTTTTCCGCGACGAGGGGGCCAGCCCCGCCGACATCCGCCGGATGGTCGGGCTTTAAGCCATCGCCGCTTTCTTGCGCAACAACATCCCGAACAAATCGCGCGGATCGTCAGGGTCGGCGATCATGTCCAACGGCTCACTATAGGGCAGGGTTTGCAGTTGGTCATGGATGTAGCGCAGCGCCGAAAAATCCTCGATCGCAAAGCCGACGCTGTCGAAAAGGGTGATCTGACGGGCATCGCTGCGGCCAGTTGCGGTGCCGGTGATGACCTGCCACAGCTCGGTTACCGGATGGTCTGGGTCCAGCTGCTGAATTTCGCCCTCAATCCGGGTCTGGGGCGGGAATTCCACAAAAATCTCAGAGCGCAGCAAGATATCGCGGTGCAGTTCGGTTTTGCCGGGGCAGTCGCCGCCGATGGCGTTGATATGCACGCCCGCGCCGACCATGTTATCGGTCAAGATCGTGGCAAGCTGCTTATCGGCGGTGACGGTCGTGATGATTTCGGCCCCTTCGATCGCCTCTTCCGGGGTGGCGCAAGAGATGACCTTTAACCCGGAGTTCTTCAGGTTTTCAGCGCATTTGCGGGTCGCTGTCGGGTCGATATCATAAAGGCGCAAGGTGTTGATGCCGCAGATCGCCTTGAAGGCAAGCGCCTGAAACTCTGACTGGGCACCATTGCCAATCACGGCCATGGTGGTGGCGCCCTTCGGTGCCAGATATTTGGCCGCAAGGGCAGACATGGCGGCGGTTCGAAGCGCTGTCAGAATGGTCATTTCGGTAAGCAAGATCGGGTAGCCGGTATTCACTTCTGCCAAAAGGCCAAAGGCGGTGACGGTCTGCAAGCCTTCCTTGGTATTCTTGGGGTGGCCATTTACGTATTTGAACCCATACATCTCGCCGTCCGAGGTGGGCATGAGTTCGATGACGCCAACGTCGGAATGGGATGCCACACGCGGGGTCTTGTCGAAGCTTTCCCAACGCCGGAAATCGTCTTCGATATATGCGGCGATTGTGGACATTACTTGCTCTGCACCTATGTGAAGAACAAGCTGCATCATGTTGTCAACGCTTACAAAAGGGACGATGTTGAGGTTCTTCATCATGCGCTCCGGGTTGGGCGGTCAAAGGTTTTTCGGCCCATGAGGGATCCGACCAGTTCGACCATCAGCCGTGCGGTGCGGCCGCGTTCATCAAGAAAGGGGTTGAGCTCGACAAGATCAAGTGAGGTGACAAGCCCGCTTTCGTGCAAATGCTCCATCACCAGATGGGCTTCCCGAAACGTGGTGCCCCCCGGAACCGTTGTGCCGACGGCAGGTGCGATGGACGGGTCGAGGAAATCGACATCCAGCGAGACATGCAAACGGCCGTTTTGGGCGCTGACTTTTTCCAAAAATTCGCGCAAAGGGGCGACGATGCCACGTTCATCAAGAACCCGCAGGTCACAGATGGT
>JBAUHP010000520.1:0-2822 GCA_049680345.1 Albidovulum sp.
TGGGTGCGGTAATTCTCGCGGTAGGCCCAAAAGCCAAGGGTCAAGATGGCAAGGGCGGCAAGGGAGAAAAAGAAGCTGCGCATGGGTTCAGCGTCCTTTGGTTTGAGGAAGGCGGGGAAGGCCAAGGGCCGATGCTTCGGCCTGGCCAGCGGGGGCATCCGTGCGCCGCCCGATCCGCAGCTTGGCGGAACGTGCACGCGGGTTTTCGGCCAATTCGCCCTCATCTGGGCCAATGGCGCGGCGGCTGTCGAGAGTAAAGGCTGCGGTGGTCTCAACCCGCGCCGGGGCATGACGGCTGCCTTGCGCCTCATTGCCCGAACGCAGTTGGAAAAACCGTTTGATCACGCGATCTTCAAGCGAATGAAAGCTAACAACTGCAAGCTGCCCACCCGGTTTCAAAGCCCGCTCCGCCGCTGCAAGGCCTTGTTCAAGCTGGCCAAATTCATCATTCACGGCGATCCGGATCGCCTGAAAGCTGCGGGTCGCGGCATGGCTTTGGCCCGGCTTGGCGCGCGGTAAGCAACGTTCAATCACACCGGCAAGCTGCAATGTCGTCTCAAACGGGCGTGCCGCGATAATCGCGCGAGCGATACGGCGCGAGGCGCGTTCTTCGCCGTAGTGATACAAAATATCGGCAAGCTGGGCTTCGGAGAAGGTGTTGACCAGATCGGCCGCAGACAAGCCATCCACCCCCATGCGCATGTCCAAAGGCCCGTCCTTCATGAAGGAAAAGCCGCGATCCGCCTGATCGATCTGCATGGATGACACGCCAAGATCAAGCACCACGCCGTCAAGCATCGCGCCTGCAAGGCTGTCCAGTTCTGAAAATGTGCCGGGCGCAAAGGTCAGACGGTCGCCATAGTCAGCGGCCCAGGGCTTGGCCAGTTCAAACACCATCGGATCGCGGTCAACTGCGATGACCCGATCAGCGCCCGCCTCCAACAACCCGCGCGCATAACCGCCCGCACCAAAGGTGCCGTCAAGCCACAGCCCTGAGACAGGAGCGACCGCCTTTAACAGCGGTCGCAACAACACAGGAACATGGGGGGCCGAAGCAGTTTTTGCGGCGTTGCCTGGGGCCATCGGTCAAGCCCTCGAACGTGCGGGCAAAAGGCTGCGCGGATCGAAATCCTCGGGGTGCTGTTCGGCCAGTTTGCGGGTGCGAGAGCTTGCCTTTTCCTTATAGGTATCGGGCTTCCAGATTTTGAAATAGTCGCCTGCCGAAATAAAGAATGCCTCATTGGAAAGGCCAATTTTTTCGCGCAATTTCTGCGGCAAGACCAGACGGCCATCATCATCAATCGCGGTTTCAATGGATTGGCCGTGCATCAGCTCTTCCAGCCAAAGGCGCTCGGTCGAGCCGCGCTGCATATCTTCGATCTGATCGTCAATTTCTTCGATGGCGCGCATGGTATAGACTTCAAGCCAGTCCTGCCCCTCGTCGCCATAAACAATCACGATATTGGGGCGCAGGCCTTCTTTCCACTCCGGGTCCGAAGCCTCGATCACGCGGCGGAATGGGGCCGGGATGGAAACGCGACCCTTCGCGTCCACCTTAAACGTCTCCGACCCTCTGAACCTGCGTGCCACTGGCCCGCGCTCCTTTAATTCCGCCCCCGATCCGGCGGTACCAGACCCCCGGAATGACAACGGCGGATCGGGCTGCTGCCACTGCCCGATCCGCCGCCCTCGTTCCCATTACTGGGCCCCATTTTCTGGGGTTATGCCCGACTACGCTGACCACCTGGGGGGATGTTGCTCGTCTTGCGCGTCGGATCTTCTTCAGTCGGATGAAAGCGGCTGCCTGTATGAAACCTGCTTTTCGCCTCATGGGGTCTTAGCGCCCCGTCTTTGTACCGTTCTCATCGTATGTATAGGGATGCCACGGGACTTTACGGGAAGCAAGAAAAAACTGACCGCGCCTTTTGAGGAAAAACAGAGGAAACGCAATCAGAAACCAGGAATCTCATGCGCGCCCGCAGATGAATTGGCACAAATGGTGCCTTTTTATGAATACGTCACTACATATGGACAAGCATTGGAAGAATACTCGTTCCCGCGTATTCCCAAAATTTCGCAAAATTTCACCACATGGCGCGCAGCAATAGCCTGCAAGCGCAGCGCATTTCGCCAAAACGCCTAAGTCACGGCCCGTAACGGGGCCGTGATTCGAAAGATACTCGAGTCTTGAAGGCTAAATCCCATACGCTCCCATAGGAGCCATTCGGGTGCCGGAAGTCAGGCCAGACCGCCCGCAACCAGCCGTGCCGCGATGGTGGCATAGGCGTTAGAAATCGGGCCGTCACCAGTTGCAATCGGCGCGCCGCTGTCGCCCGCAAGGCGCACATCAAGGCTTAAGGGAATTTCGCCCAGAAAGGGCGCACCGATTTTGGCAGCTTCGGCGGCCACGCCGCCATGGCCAAAGATATGCGCCTCATGCCCGCATCCGGGGCAGATATAAGTAGACATGTTTTCAATCAGCCCAAGCACCGGGGTCTTGAGCTTGGCAAACATGTCTATCGCGCGCCGCGCATCCAAAAGCGCCACATCTTGCGGGGTCGAGACGATGACGGCCCCGGTCACATGTGTCTTTTGGCACAGCGTCAGCTGCACATCCCCCGTGCCCGGCGGCAGATCAACGATCAACACGTCCAACTCGCCCCAGGCCACCTGCCCCAATAGCTGCTGCAAGGCGCCCATCAACATCGGGCCACGCCAAACCACCGCTTCATCTTCCTTCAGCATAAGGCCGATCGACATCATCGTGACACCATGCGCATGCAAAGGCATGATGATCTTGCCGTCCGGCGATGCAGGGCGCT
>JBAUHP010000521.1:0-6538 GCA_049680345.1 Albidovulum sp.
CGGAGAAAGCAATGTTCGAAGTGCTCGCACTTCCGTTTGGGCTCGAGCCATCTGACTATGGGCGGACCTTCAAAGCACGCGGTGAAATGTTCAGGATTGTGGCCATAAATCCTAACAGGCCAAAGTATCCTATCAGTGTCGAACGCGTGTCAGACGGGCGGGGGTTCAAGTTTCCAGCCGAAGATGTGGTGCTGTACATAAGGAATGCAGAGGGGCACGTCGGTCCATAAATGTTCCACCAAAAGCCCAAATATGCAGCTTCGGGCCCGCTAGGCCTAACTCACGCCTGAGGCGTGACTTCCCCTTTCCCCGATGGCTTCAGTTCACGCGAACGATTTCGGCGGTGCCGAGTGCGTTGAAGCGGTTGATGAGGGCGACGCGGATCTGGATTTCGGCGGTTTTCTCTTTGAGCACGAAGTTAATGTGACAACACCGCCTCAGAGGATATGCAGATGCAGGTTCAGTGCGATCCCAATCAGGATCAGACCACCTGCCCAGGCCATCCGCTCGCGCATCGCCTTTTCGCGGTTGATGACCTTCGTCATTGTTCCGCCCATATAGGCCACCACCAGATCCGAAGGGATTGCCGTCAGCGGGACCAGTGCTCCAAGCACGAGAAGCTGCATCGTTACACTTGCGTCGGCGCTTTGCATGTCGCCAGCTTTGATGAACGGCGGCAGGAATAGCGCGAAAAAGAGGACAGTCTTCGGGTTCAGAACCTCAACGAGGATGCCCTGCCAGATGATTGAAGAAAACGGTTTCTGCCGCACCTTCTCGACATCGAGCGTCACCTGCGCGTCGGCCTTGGCCCCACGGATCATGTCGACCCCCAGCCAGATCAGATAGGCCGACCCGACATAGCGCAGCACAGTCACCATCCAGCCTGACGTCTCGAACACAGCCGCCAACCCCAAGGCCGTTGCAACGGCCAGTACGATCCCGCCCAGGCACAGACCAAGCGCCGAGGCCAGACCGGCCGCGCGGCTCTGTCCAACGGTTCTCGACAGGACATAGAGCATCGACGGGCCGGGCATTACACTCAGGGCCAGCCCCGCCAGGGCCACGGCAAACATCGCCTCCAAACTTGGCATGGTTTAACTCGAACTCCGGTTCATTCGTTTCTCAAAGGGGTTTTCTACGCTCTTGTGCCCCTGCGACACTCTGGCGGGACGTTGCAATCGTAAATACGGGAAATCCCGCACCAGCATCCGCTCCAGATGATCACCGGCCTTGAACGGTTCGTAATTTTCCTGACCACCCTGCCCCACCAGTTCGGGGAAAGGCCGGATCACGGTGTCATGGTTCGCGGCAACGAAATACGGCATCGAGAACCGTTCCGGGAGGAGGTTCAGCACCCGATGCGGGGTCGAACGAAGCTGCCCGTTGGTCCAGGCTTCAAGCATGTCGCCGATGTTCACGACATAGACACGTGGATCAACCGGCACGTCGATCCAGTTATCCTCTGCGGTCATCACCTGCAGGCCCGCATTGCGAGTGTGTAAAAGCGTCAGGCATTCATAGTCGGTGTGTGCCCCCATGTTGACCGACTTGGCGTCGATTCCGTCATTCTGGCGCACATAATGAAGTAGGCGCAGCTGTGAGATGGGTTTGGTCATCTGGTCGGTCATTGCCCCGGGGCGCAGGCCCAGATGCAACTCAAGAGCCGCACTGATCATCCGCCCGAGTGCAGAAATCTGTCCGTAGTACGCCGTTATGGTCTGTCGAAACCCGGCGACCTCGGGCCAGACATTTGGTCCCAACAGGCGATTGCCGGCCAGGTAGTCGGGATCGTCATACGGCAAGTCCACCCCGAGATCGAAAGCTTCGTAGTTTCGGCTCACCTCGTCGGAGTAATCGCCCTTTTCCGTAAACGGCACGTAGCCCCGGTGATTGGTGCTGAGGCCGATGTAATAAAGCCGCTTGATCGGGTCAGGCAGAGCAAAGAAGCGCTCCGCCATCTGATAAGTCTTTTCGACAAGGGTCAGGTCGATCCCATGCCCAATGATCCTGAAAAACCCGATCTTGCGCGCGGCAAGCCCGATTTCGTCAGCAATCGCCCTGAGCCTGTGCCTGTCTCCGGTTCTGATACCGCTAATGTCAATCAGCGGCAGGCTTTCATAGGCGCCCGAATACACCTCCTTCTGTTTCGCAATCAATGCCCCCACAAGCGACAGCTCCTTAATCTATTGGTCTTCGGGCGGCAGTTCGGTCCCGCACGGTGCGGCCGGGAAGAAGAGTTCGAAACTCGATCCTTGCCCGACTTCGCTTTGCACGGCGATCGTGCCACCAGATTGGCGCATGACCCCAAGAACCATCGACAGCCCCAACCCCGTTCCTTCGCCAACGCGTTTAGTGGTGAAGAACGGATCGAAAATCTGGGGCAGCAGATCCTGACGAATTCCGGTTCCCTGGTCGGAAACGCTAAGTCTGACGTAGCGTCCCGGCGTAAGCTCGGAAGGGAAATGCTGTCCTTCGGGGAGCGTATGGAAGATGTTTTCGGTGGCGATCTTGAGGCTACCCCCTTCTGGCATCGCCTCAATCCCGTTCAATGCGAGGGCGAGAAGCATATTCTCCACCGCCGCTGGATCGGCTGCGACTGGCCAGAGATCGTTGGCCAAATGCCGCTTAACTTGCCGCGCTAGTGACTGCTCGCAATCCTCGCCGAAGGCCGAAACAAGCCTGTTCAGATCCACGATTTCAGGCGTCAGCCGTGTTCGTTGCGCGAAAGCGAGCATGTCGCGGATCAGCTGCGCACCCCGCGCCGAGGCGGTTTTCGCGTCCTGCAGCGTGTCAAGCGATCCAACGTCAGGCGCGTCGAGCGCCAACAACTCGATATTGCCGGAGATCACTGTCAGCAGGTTATTGAACTCGTGCGCGAACCGACCCGTGAGCCGTCCAATTGCTTCCTGTTTGCGCGATTCAAACAGCTTGGCTTCGAGTGCTTTCCTCGTGCTCGTCTCCTGGGTCAGCTGTGTGTGCGCAACTACAAGATCTTCATACCGCTCCTGAGACCGTTCAGTCTCGGCCAGCAATTCAAGCTTCGCGCTGGTCATAGCTGCAACGGTGCTCAATACTTCCAGCTCAGGTTCCCAGAAGGCTGCAATATCGGGGTGTTCACTGTCGATCACACCCATAACGCGCCCCCCGCAAATCAACGGTACACAAATTTCTGACCGCGCGGGCTCCGTATCGGGGATGTAATTATCATCTCCGATGAGATCATCCACGATGATCGGTTTGCGGCTTTGCGCCACCTGTCCGGTGATGCCACGACCGAAGGGGATGACCAGCGGGTTTATAATGTTCCGCCCGTAGGGGTTTTTCTCTCCCCAGGCCGCGACCTGTGTCAGCTCAGTCTGCGCCTCGTCGGCCTGGTATATCACGCAGTCCTCGAAACCGAGCTTGCCAACCACGTTTTGCGCGACATACCAGAACAAATCCTCGACGCACGGGATCGACATCAGATCAACCGCGAAAGTGTTGAGAGTCCGAAGCATCTGCGCTTCGCTGGCCCGGTTTCTCTGGCGAAGGCTTGATGGCACGGGCTTGAGCATGATTCAATTCCTTGAACTCGTTAATGCAACCACCCTAGGTTGTTTTTTTGATCAGGTATAGTATTTTGGTAGTGTCGCAAACTTTCAAATAGCGATTGCTTTGTTCGCGACGTCCTCGCCTCTAGGATCGGCGTAGCGCATCGGTGACTGCAAGGCATACCCATACACGCTCGCCCCATCGACGAGCCCCAGCGGGTCGGCCTGAATGTAGCGCCCCGTCGTCGGATCGTAGTCGCGCATCCAGTTCTGGTGCAAGCCGCTTTCCATCTGGAACCACTGCCCCACTGCCCGGCAGTGCATCTGCAAGATGCACGAGAGGGGGGGAAGCGCAGGTCTATTCCGCCGGTGGCCACGTGGACCCCGCCGAAGGGCAGGTAGCTCGCCTCCCAGACCTTCAGCCCGAGGTCGTTGGTGGCGAAGACCTGGCGGCCGATATGGTCGGTGCGGACGTAGTAGATCTGGCCGCCCTCGACCACCGCGATCACGCGGCCCTCCATCCAGATGTACTGGCGCATGAGCGTCAAGGTGCCGGTCGTATCGTCATAAAGATAGTCCGCGAGGCGCTGTCAGGTGAACTATCCCCTCACTCTCGCCCAAGTAGGAGCTACTCCAAATAGTTGTTCATGTCTTGAAAAAAGCTGAATACACCTACTTCCACCACAATCCAGATACAGGCGATCAAAATAAGGAGTGTGCGAATAGCTTTCCCCTGCACCTTTAGCATCAAGACCAAACACAATGCGGAAATTATTATCGGAGTAACAAAGTCACCTGAAAATCCGTACAGCCAAGCATCACGGTAGTCATCAAAAATAATCCGATCATGAATGCCAGATACGCTCTGGTATCTTGGCCAAGTATAATTTTGGAAAAGATGCAGACTAGTTACCAAGAAGGCTAGAACAGACGCCGATACCAAAGCCGATAAAGCAACTAGTATCAGAAAAATGGACCTCATCCGCTTTTTTGTTACTTGTTTCATGTTATGCCTATATCATTCTTCGAAGGCATGCTCGTAGCGGCAGTTCCACTTGAAGTCGACCTCCCAATCGAATGGGTGTAGCACCCAAATAAAGAATCTTTCAGAGTTCCACGGAACCGCTGCCCATGCTCGAACTTCAGGCGTCTTATGGCCGTATGCAAAGTATTTTCTTCTATCATACACTTCCGCATACCGGGTAACTTTGATACATGTGCAACCATCTAAGCTGATGAAGTCCCAGTCATCATTTTCTGGAGAAGTCGCTCCCGGGGGCAATGTATATCGTGTTCGCGTGTCCGTATTGTAAATATAGACAGGACTTGACGAGTTGTTCTGCACCGTCCCGGCCCGATAGGTGTTTGACTTATCCTTTTCTCCGCGTGGGTCCACGCGCATCATCGGCGACTGCCTCACATACCCATACACACTCGCCCCATCGACGAGCCCGAGCGGATCGGGCTCGATATACCGCCCCGTCGTCGGATCGTAGTCTCGCATCCAGTTCTGGTGCAAGCCGGATTCGGTCTGGAACCACTGGCCGGGGAAGCGGAGGTCGATGCCGCCGGTGGCGACGTGGACGCCGCCGAAGGGCAGGTAGCTCGCCTCCCAGACCTTGACGCCAAGATCGTTCGTCGCGAAGACCGGCCTGCCGATATGATCGGTGCGGATGAAGTAGATCTGCCCGCCCTCGACCACCGCGACCGGGCGGCCCGCCATCCAGATGTACTCCCGGATCAGCGTCGAGCTGCCCGTCGCGCTGTCGTAGTCGTACTCCGCGATCCGGTTGCCGCCCGGACATGCACACGCGCATCTCTAGCCTACCGCGTATTACACTGGATCCTCTGCGCGGCCGGCGGCATGCCATTTATCAGTCGATATATTCATTTACTGCTCCGAAGAGAAACCATCCCGGTAGCACACATAGCGCCCAATACACAGTAAGGCAAAACGCCAGCCTTCTCAGATTTCCGGCATCTGCCCTCCGAAAAACGAAATAACTCAGAATTGCAGGCCAGACGAAGTGAATTGGTATCTCCGTAAGCACATAAAGAAGAACGTTCAAGCCTTCAAACTTTTCACCAAACCAAACAACGGTCTCACCGCTCACGTCGAGTCGGCTTGGGGCGCCCATAACCAAAAGGTAGTAGAGCGACGGAAGGGTCGCAAATATGAGCTGAAATGGCAGATACGCGATGGCCGGAACTAAAGGTATCCATAGCGGCCTGATCTTGAAAACTGAAATTACAACAACGCAGGCTGGAAGTCCGAAAAAGAACAAATCAGAAATACCGATCCCCAGACTAACAATACCAGACATCACTGATCACCTTCTGAAACATCCGGGAAATCCGGGTGATTTGACCGACAATAGGCATTTGGTAGAGGCTTGAAGGGGTTGTATTTTTGTCGGGTGTTCCAAAAGATCCGGATGCCACGCCTAGCATACGATTTTATCTCCGAATCCGTCACCTCGCATTCAAGATAAACTTTGTAACATTGCTCACCATCCCAAACCATGTCCCAGTCGACATTACTCTGATTCGGCAATGTTTCTCCCGGTCGGACTATTTGAAAGACGTTGTTATCCATATCGACTGCGACCACTGTTCGACTTGAGGACGTGTTGGTGACGCCTCCGGCCGCTGTCGTACCGCCCATATCGTACAGCCCCAAGAAATCATAGTGAGTGACAGGATTCCCGCGCGCATACCCATAGACACTGGCCCCATCCACCAACCCCAGCGGGTCTGCCTGCAGATACCGCCCCGTCGTCGGATCGTAGTCGCGCATCCAGTTCTGATACAAGCCCGATTCCGCCTGGAACCACTGGCCGGGGAAGCGCAGGTCGATCGGCGCGCCGGTTGTGACATGGACGCCGCCGAAGGGCAGGTATGATGCCTCCCACACTTTCGTTCCGGCCATCGTCGTTGCATAGATCGGCCGCCCGATGTGGTCCGCGCGCACGAGGTAGATCTGCCCGCCCTCAACCACCGCCAAAGGC
>JBAUHP010000522.1:0-18300 GCA_049680345.1 Albidovulum sp.
ACCCCGCGGGTGCGTCGGTCAGCCGTGGCGGTGAAGCCAACGGCCCGGCGGCGGTCTTTGCGATTGCCAAATGGGACGAATGGCTGCGCAAATACGCCCCCCCCGGTGCGGCAAGCTATGACTTCTACCAATCCTTGCCCGCGCTGAGCCACGGCAATGTGGCCCAGCAGATATTCTGGTACACCGCCTTTACCGCCGATATGGTCAAGCCAAAGTCTGAAGGCAACAATACTGTCGACGACGAAGGCAACCCGCTGTGGCGCATGGCACCAAGCCCGCATGGCCCTTACTGGCAAGAAGGCCAGAAGGTCGGCTATCAGGACGTGGGGTCCTGGACCTATCTTAAATCCACACCGATGGACCGTGCAAAGGCTGCATGGCTTTATGGCCAGTTCGCCGTGTCCAAAACCGTTGATGTGAAGAAAAGCCATGTTGGCCTGACCTTCATCCGCGACAGCACCGTGCGCCACGAAAGCTTTACGGAGCGTGCGGCGAAACTTGGTGGTCTGGTGGAATTCTACCGCTCACCCGACCGGGTGCGCTGGTCGCCAACCGGCATCAACGTGCCTGACTATCCGAAGCTGGCCCAGATCTGGTGGCAGCAGATCGGGGACGTGAACTCTGGCGCCTTCACCCCGCAAGAGGCGATGGACCGTCTGGCCGGTGAAATGGACATCACCATGGCGCGGATGCAAGCGGCAGATGAGGCGGGCAATGTTTACGGCGGCTGTGGCCCGCGCCTGAACCCCGAGGTCGATCCCTCCGAATGGTTGGGCAAGGAAAACGGCCCCCATGCCAAGCTTGAGAACGAAAAAGAGCAAGGCGTGACCGTCAGCTATGATGAGTTGATCCAGCAATGGGCTGAGAACTAGACTCTCCCTCGTGCGGCCCGGATCATCATATCCGGGCAGCCGAAACCGGGGCCTTCGGGCCCCGGTCTTTTCGCCACAAGATGACAACGGCGTATGGATCAAGCTTGGCAGGGACCGGATATGACGCTTGAACTCAGGGCGATCACCAAGAAAGTTGGTCAGATCACCCATATCAAACCCACTGACCTTGTACTTGAACCGGGGCGCTTCAATGTTTTGCTTGGCGAAACCGGATCGGGAAAATCATCGCTGATCAAGGTCATGGCCGGGCTGGACCGCCCTTCATCGGGGCGCATGATCATGAAAGGTCACGACGTGACGGGGATGAGCCCGCAAAAGCGCAACATCAGCCTCGTGCATCAGTTCTTTGTCAATTATCCCCATATGACCGTCTTTGAAAACATCGCCTCGCCGCTGCGTGTGGCTGGAATGGCGAAGTCGGAAATTCAGGGCCGGGTCGAGGATGCAGCCGACGTTTTGCAACTGCGCCCGATGCTGCACCGCCGCCCGCATGAGCTGTCCGGCGGCCAACAACAACGCACAGCCCTTGCCCGCGCTATCGCCAAGGAAAGTGAGGCGGTGTTCTTGGACGAACCGCTTGCCAACCTTGACTATAAGCTGCGCGAGGAATTGCGCGATCAGCTGCCGGATCTTTTCGCAGGCCGCGGCGCGGTTGTGGTTTATGCCACCTCCGAGCCTGCCGAAGCCTTGATGCTGGGCGGCTATACCGCGCTGATGAGCGATGGCCATGTCACCCAGTTTGGCCCCACGGTTGATATTTACCGCAAACCCAACACGCTGACCTCGGCCATGGTGTTTTCCGACCCGCCGATCAACTTTGCCCCGGTCACCAAGGCGGGTGCCACGGCGAAGCTTGGCGACGGCACCACCTGGCCCCTGACCGGGGCCGCCGCCGGCCTGACGGATGGCACCTATACCGTGGCCATTCGCCCGCATTACGTCAGCCCCGAAGACCGCGGCGGCAATCAGGTGGAACTTACCGGCAAGGTCTTGATCACCGAACTGAGCGGCTCTGAAAGCTCGGCGCATTTCTTGATCGGCGCGGATACCTGGGTGTCGCTTGCCCCCGGTGTGCACCCTTACCGCATCGGCGAGGATCACCGGTTTTACATGGATGTAAGTCAATGTTTCTATTTCGCGCCCGATGGCGCGCTTGTGGCATAGGGGGCGGATATGGCCAAAATCACCCTGAGCAAATTGCGCCACAGCTATACGGCGGCCCCGCAAGGCCCCGATGATTATGCCCTCAAGGAAATCGACCTTGATTGGAGCGATGGCGGCGCCTATGCGCTTTTGGGCCCGTCCGGCTGCGGAAAATCCACGCTTTTGAACATCATCTCGGGGCTTTTGGCCCCGTCCGAAGGCCGCATTCTATTTGACGGCAAAGATGTAACCGATCTTCCGCCCGATCAGCGCAATATCGCACAAGTGTTCCAGTTTCCGGTCATCTACGACACGATGAGCGTTTTTGATAACCTTGCCTTCCCTTTGCGCAATCGCGGTGTGGATGAAGGCCGGGTCAAGGCGCGTGTGACCGAGATTGCCGAAATGCTTGAGGTGACCGAAATGCTGGGCGCCCGTGCGGCGGGGCTTACGCCGGATAACAAGCAAAAGATCTCCATGGGGCGGGGGCTGGTGCGCGATGACGTCAACGTGGTGATGTTTGACGAGCCGCTCACCGTCATCGACCCGCATCTGAAATGGAAGCTGCGCTCCAAGCTTAAAGAACTGCACCAGCGCGTTCGTGCCACGATGATCTATGTCACCCATGATCAGACCGAGGCCCTGACCTTTGCCGATCAGGTCGTGGTGATGCAAGACGGCCAGATCGTGCAGATCGGCACCCCGGTTGAACTGTTTGAACGCCCGCAACATACATTCGTCGGCCATTTCATCGGCTCGCCCGGCATGAACGTCTTGCCATGTGAATTGCGCGGCGATGCGGCCTTTGTCGGTGGCCAGCAAGTGGCGCTGGAAGGCCCTGTGACGCGCGGCGAGGGCCGGGTCGAGTTGGGCATCCGCCCCGAATTCGTGGGCCTTGGCGATAAGGGCCTGCCCGCAGTGGTGCGCAAAGTCACCGATCTTGGCCGCCATTTCGTGGTGGAAGCCATGATCGGCAACGCCCGCGTTTCCGCCATTGTTGAAGATCAAGTTCCCAAGCAGGGCGATACGGTGCATCTGAGCTTTGATCCCTCCCGCACCCGACTTTACCGGGACGGCTGGATTGCCACCCAAGCGAAAGGGGCCGCGTGATGCGTAAGGTCAATCAAAAAGCCTGGTTTTTCGTGCTGCCGGTCTTACTGCTGGTGGCGTTCAACGCGCTGATCCCGATGATGACAGTCGTCAACTATTCGGTGCAAGAAACCTTTGGTGACAATCTGTTCTTCTGGCATGGGCTGGGCTGGTTCGAGGATATCATCCGATCCGAACGTTTCCACGCGGCCCTTGGCCGCCAAGCACTTTTCACCGGGTTGATCTTGGCGATCGAAGTGCCATTGGGCATCATCATTGCCCTGTCGATGCCGCGCCAGGGTATCTGGGTGCCGGTCTGCCTTGTCACTATGGCTTTGCCGATGCTGATCCCTTGGAATGTGGTCGGCGCGATGTGGAACATCTTCACTTTGCCCGACATCGGCCTTTTGGGCTATTTCATGAACCACGTCCTTGGCATTGACTATAACATGACACGCAGCCCATTCGCCGCATGGGCCACGATCATCACCATGGATGTGTGGCACTGGACCTCGCTTGTCGTGCTTTTGTGCTATGCGGGTTTGGTGTCGATCCCCGACGCCTATTATCAGGCAGCCAAGATTGATGGCGCATCAAACTGGTCGGTCTTTCGCTATATCCAGCTGCCGAAGATGAAACAGGTGCTGACCATCGCGATCTTGCTGCGCTTCATGGACAGCTTCAACGTCTATACCGAACCCTTCGTTCTGACCGGCGGCGGCCCCGGTAATTCGACCACACTTTTGTCGATTGATCTGGTCAAGATCGCCCTTGGCCAGTTTGACCTTGGCCCGGCAGCAGCGATGAGCCTGATCTACTTTGCAATTACCCTACTGGTGTCATGGCTTTTCTACACGCTCATGACCCGCAATGACGTGAAATAGGGGCAAGACATGCGTAAAAGATCAATTATCCCAATCCTCTACATCTTGTTTCTGATGCTGCCGATCTATTGGCTTGTCGCGATGAGCTTCAAGACAACCCAAGAAATTCTTGGTGGCTTCTCGCTGTTCCCGAAGGTCTGGACGCTTGACAGCTACCGTACCATCTTCACCGATCCGACCTGGTATTGGGGATACATAAATTCCATCATCTATGTGTCTATTAATACGGTAATTTCTGTCACCGTGGCTTTGCCCGCCGCCTATGCGTTTTCGCGCTATCGGTTCTTGGGCGACAAGCAGCTTTTCTTCTGGCTCTTGACCAACCGCATGGCACCTGCGGCGGTCTTCGCTTTGCCGTTCTTTCAGCTTTACTCAGCCGTCGGGCTGTTTGATACCCATCTGGCCGTGGCCCTTGCGCATTGTCTTTTCAACATCCCGCTGGCGGTCTGGATCCTTGAAGGCTTTATGGGTGGCGTGCCAAAAGAGCTGGATGAGACCGCCTTTGTCGATGGCTATTCCTTCCCGCGTTTCTTCACCACGGTCTTCTTGCCCACGATCAAGGCCGGTGTCGGTGTGGCTGCGTTCTTTTGCTTCATGTTCTCTTGGGTCGAACTGTTGCTGGCCAAGACGCTGACTGCCGTGGCCGCCAAACCGATTGCCGCGACAATGACCAAGACCGCCTCCAGCGCGGGGTATGAGCTTGGGTTATTGGCCGCTGCTGGCACGCTGACCATCATTCCGGGCGCGGTCGTGATCTGGTTCGTGCGCAATTATATCGCCAAAGGCTTTGCGATGGGGAGGGTGTAGAGATGTCATGGATGGCCTGGACCTGGCCTACGGCCTTTGTTTTCATCGGGATTTTCACCGCAATGATCACGCTGACCGTGCTTGAAATCCGCAACCCCGGCGGTGACGAACGCCTTGGGGCCTTGCGCCTTGTCACCACGCGCGGCGACCGGCTGTTCATCGCACTTTTGGGCACCAGCTACATCTTTCTGGCCTGGCTTGGGTTTTTCGGCATGCCGCTTTGGTGGCCCCTGGCGCTGTCAATCGGCTGGGGTGTCTTTTGCTTTTGGAAGGTTTGAGCGAAAGGCTTTGCCCGCCGACCCCATACTGTTAAGATAAGCGGGTATTATCATGCCAGTTTCAGGATCAATTCCAATCATGCGCCCAAAGAAGAAAAACGAAATGCTGACCGAGGTCGAGCTTGAATTCATGTCCAAGCTTTGGGATCTGGGTGAAGCGACGGTGCGTGAGGTTTTGGATTCCTTGCCCCTTGATCGGCCATTGGCCTATACTTCGGCGGCAACGATCCTACGCATACTCGAACAAAAACAATTCGTGACCAGCACGAAACAGGGCAAGACATTCACCTATAAGCCGGTGCTTAGCAAAGACAGCTATCAGACGCGCTCGCTTAAGAACCTATCCGAGAAACTTTTCGACAATACGCCGGTGTCTTTGGTGGCGCGGCTGGTCGATGACAATGATTTGTCACAAGAGGCGCTGGATGAGATCCGGGCGCTTTTGGATAGGAGGCTTAGAAATGATGACGGTTAGCAGCCTTGTCGATGCCTATCTTGATGTGAATATCCTGCTCGCCTTTGCCTGTCTTTTGTGGGGCTTGGCGCGGCTGGGCTTGCGAAGCGCGGGGCTTGGCCATGCCTATACCGCACAGCTTAAAACCGTCAGGGCGGTGTTTTGGGCGATAATCCTCGCACCTTTCGCGGTGGCGCTTTTATCGGCGATGGCCTTGCATGGCGACGTTGGACGGGCCAATCCGGTCAACCTGTCGGATTTCATCATCGCGCAATATCTGCAAGGCCGGTTTGAGATGCATCCCGAAAGCCTGGAGGCGATGCTTGGTGTGCGGCGGCATCTGGTGGCGGGGCATATCGCGGGAAGTTATGATGCCGTGTTCTGGCTGGCGACCGGCATGATTGCAGGCGTTGCTTTCTTTACCGCGCGCTTGATCCTGAGCATTTTCAAGCTGCGCCAGATCATCGACGAAAGCTTCGTCTGGCGGCGCATTCGCGGGCTTGAGCTGCGCTTGTCAGACCGCACCACGGTGCCCTTTTCCACCCGCGGCTGGCGGCGGCGGTTGATTGTTTTCCCCTCGACGATGTTGGCTGAGCCTGAAGATCTGAAGATCGCTTTGGGCCATGAGCTGCAACACCTGCGCCAGCGCGATGTCGATTGGGAGATATCGCTGGAACTGCTGCGCCCGCTGTTTTTCTGGAATCCGGCGTTTTATTTGTGGAAGCGTCAGGTTGAACAATTGCGCGAGCTAAGCTGTGATCGTCAGGTGGTGATGCGCAAGGGCTATGATGTGCGCACCTATTGCGAATGCCTGTTAAGAGTGTGCCATAGCAGCTTGAAGAAAAAGCGGTTTTTTGCGCTGAACACGCCGGTCGTCGGGTTGGTTCAGTCCGAAAACCGGCTGTTCGGCCAAAGCTCGGCGCAGGTGCTGCGGCGTCGGCTTATGTCCCTTCTGGACGGCAAGACCGAGGCAAATTCGCGCATACTTCTGGCGGTATTGGCGGCCCCGTTGATTGGCTTGACCTTGCTTGCGGCAGTTGCAATCCAGCGTCCGGGGGATTGGAGCCAGGACCGGCTGATGCTTTCCACCATCGTCAATCTTGAGCGTTTGGCCACGATGAATGAAAATTCAACGCTCAAGCAGCCCAGCTACTGAAGCTTCAGGCACCCAGCAGCAAGATCTGAACATCGGCAACATTGGTGCCGGTCGCCCCGGTGATGACCAGATCACCAGCGGCTGCAAGCGCGCGGTTACTGTCATTGTTGGCCAATAGGGCGCGGGCATCAAGCCCGGCCGTTTGGATACGCTTGGTGGTCTGCGCATCGACAATTCCGCCCGCCGCATCGGTCGGGCCATCGCGCCCGTCGGTGCCGCCGGACAAGAAGACCCATGCCCTGTCGCCGATCACCGAAGGCGCGGCAAGGGCAAACCTCAGGGCAAGCTCTTGATTACGGCCCCCAAGGCCGTCACCGCGCAGGTTGACGGTGGTCTCACCGCCGAAAATCAAGCAAGCAGGTTGGCCCTTGGGGGCGGATTCGATTGCGGCAAGAATGATGTTGCAAGCATCGGCCACGTCGCCCTCAAGCCGATCCGACACAATCTGCGTCATCTCGGTTTTTGAAGCCGACATAATGGCTTGCAGGCTTTTCTTATTGCTGCCGATCAGGTGGTTATCCGCTTGCGGAAGCGCTGCGCACTCCGTCTCCGCCCGTTCCAGATGGGCGCGCACGGCGCCGGGCAGTGCTGCCCACAGCCCGCGCCCTTGCAGCATTTTGCGCGCGTCGGCGGCAGTGCCAATCGGCGCAACTGTCGGGCCCGACGCGATCACCCGCAAATCATCGCCGATGACATCCGACAAGATAAAACCGGTGACCGGCGCGGGCGCTGCCAGCCGCAACATGCCGCCACCCTTAAGCCGCGACAACTGTTGGCGTATCAGATTGATCTCGGCAATCCCGAACCCGTTGGCCAGCAGCAAGCGGTTGACGGTGGCCTTGTCTTCAAGGGTGAGGCCGGGGGCGGGGGCTGGTAAAAGTGCGGACCCGCCGCCAGAAATAAGCGCCACAACCCGGTCATTTTGGCGCGCCGAGGCCAGAAGATCGACCACCGCCTCGCCTGCACGGCGGCCGTTCTCATCCGGCACCGGATGGCCCGCGGCCATGACCTGCGCGCCCGGCAGATCGCGCGCGTTTTCATAATTGGTGACCACCAGCGCGCGCACTGGTGCATCCCCCAGATGTGCCAAGGCTTCGCTTGCCATCGGAATGGCGGCTTTTCCAACCGAAACAATGATATACGCCCCGTCCTTAATCGGGCGGGGCAGAGGGTTTTGGGCAAGGTTTGCGCGCAAGGCAAGGGCCGGATCGGCGGCGGCAATCGCCACGTCAAACAGCCGCAAAGCCTCTGCGCGCAAATTGTTCATCTTAGGCCCCGGCGATCTGCTTGGCCTTTTGGACCAGCACTTCAGCCTGACGGATCGAGGCATAGTCGATCAGGCGGCCATCCAGCGATACCGCACCTTTGCCTTCAGCCGCAGCTTGCGTCATCGCTTCCAAAATGCGCTGCGCTTTGGTCACTTCGGCATCCGAAGGGGTCATCACCTGATTGGCAAGGGCGATCTGGCTGGGGTGGATGGCCCATTTGCCTTCGCAGCCCAGAACCGCCGCCCGCTTGGCCGCGGCGATGTAGCCTTCGGGATCTTGGAAATCACCAAACGGGCCGTCGATCGGACGCAAGCCATTGGCGCGGGCCGCGACCACCATGCGGGCCAAAGCATAATGCCACATGTCGCCCCAATGCACATCGCGCGAACCATCTGCGGCGGCATCGGTCAGCACCGCATAATCGGGGTTCACACCGCCGATGACCGTGGTGCGTGCCCGGGTCGAGGCGGCATAGTCGGCAACCCCGAAATGCAGGCTTTCATTACGCTTCGATGCACCGGCAATTTCGGTGACATTTTGCATGCCCAAAGCGGTTTCGATGATATGTTCAAAACCGATACGTTTTTTGTAGCCTTTGGCGTCTTCGATCTGGGTTACCATCATGTCCACCGCATAGACGTCAGCGGCGGTGCCGACCTTGGGGATCATGATCAGATCAAGCCGCTCGCCGGCCTGTTCAACCACGTCCACCACGTCGCGGTACATGTAGTGGGTGTCCAATCCGTTGATTCGGATCGACATGGTTTTCTTGCCCCAGTCGATCTCATTCAAGGCCTTGATGATGTTCTTGCGGGCCTGCGCCTTGTCATCAGGTGCGACCGCATCTTCCATATCCAGAAAGATCACATCGACGTCAGATTGTGCAGCCTTTTCAAACATTTGTGGCGCACTTCCGGGAACCGCCAATTCGCTGCGGTTCAGCCGGGCGGGGGCTTGTTCGATCACGTGAAAGCTCATGGGGTGGGTCCTTATTGGTTGGCTTGAAGTAACGGGGGCCATTCAAGGGAGGAAGATTTGATCGCTGTCAAGAAAGATTATTGCGCGGCAGATTGCCGCTGTGCAACTTCGTAACTGTCCGTTTCAGCGTCTGCCGGCCGCCTCGGCGGGCAGGCGCGAGGCATAGTAAAACGCGATTGCCTGAGTGCGATTTTTGACGCTCAGCTTTTCAAACAGGTTGGACAGATGGAACTTCACGGTGTTGGCCGAAATCTCAAAATCGCGGGCCAGCTCGCGGTTGGTAAGGCCGGTCGATAATGCCTCCAGCAGCGCCCGTTCGCGGCGGGTCAGCTGCAAGAGCGGATCGGCTTGCAATTCGCGCACATCGAGGAAGGGAAAAACCATCTGGCCGTTGGCCACGGCAAGGCAGGTATCAAGCAGCTTTTCGACCGGCGTGTTGCGCCCGACAAAGCCCGCAGCCCCGGCCAGCATCGCTTGGCGCGCCAGCTCTCCGCGCTGGTCATCGCCGTAAACCACGATGCGCGGTGCGGTGGCCTGATCGCGCAAAACCTCTATCAGTTTTTGGCCGCCAAGGGCGGGCAGGTTCCAATCGATCACCGCGACATCGACGGGTACGCGCATCACCGTGCCCAAAAAACCTTCGGCGGTCGAAGAGGTTGCCACAAGCGAGAATCGCGGGTCACGGTCAAAAATCTCGGACATGGCCGACAGGACCAAAGGATTGGCATCGGCCAGTGAAACGTCGATGCTGCCTTCCCTAGGGTTAAGCTGTTGCATTCATTGACCCTTTCTTCATAAACCACCCATATGGGTAGTAACAAATTCGGTATACCGCTGTATTCTTGCCTGTTTGGGTAGTAAAATTACTACCCAATTGGTTACCCAAAAGCAGGAGTAAGGCAGGTTGTGGCCTTCTGGCAAGCGGGTTTATCACATAACGACCGAATTTGCCGGGGCGTCCCGGCGCCGCGTCCTTGCAACCCGTTATCCAAGTCAGGTCTGGCACATGAGCAATCATACCATCTTCCCGCAGCTTGAAATTCCCGAAACGCTTGCAGCCGGGCCGGGGCCGGGCAACACCGACCCCCGCGTGTTGCAGGCTTTCGCCAATGCGGGCCTTGCCGACCACATGCAAGCCGACGTGCTGCGCGGCATGATCGAAGCGAAAAAGATGCTGCGCGACGTGTGGGGCACCAAGAACGTCTACACCTACGGCGTCGGCGGCACGGGCTTTTCCGGCCTTGATTGCATGCTGAACGCGATTTTGCCGGGCGACAGCGTGGTGGTTTTTGTCAACGGAACCTTCAGCGGCATTGATGCGCTGACGATCCGGATGAAGGCGGCAAGCCGCGAAGATCTTGCGACCAACGCCTTGGACCCCAAACCTGCCAATGTCACCGTGATCAACGTGCCCCATGGCCAGTCGGTAACCGGTGATATCATCGAAAAGGCCTTGGCCGAGAATAAGCCGACTTGGGCGTTCATGGCGCATTGGGAAACCGGTTCGGGGCGGACCAATGATGTGCGGGCCTTCTCGGAGGCTTGCGAAAAGCATGGCGCGCTGGGGCTGATTGATGCGGTATCATCATTGGGGATCGAGGATTTCTCGATCGACGATTATCCCGGTGTCGTCGGCTGGGCCTCTTGCCCGCAAAAAGGCGTTTTGTGCCTGCCGCTGACCTATGCGCCGGTCAGCTTTTCGGACCGTTATATCGCGCATGTGCGTGCCAATGGCTGCCATTCCTATGTTCATAACCCGATCCTTGAGGCGCGCCACTGGGGTGTTGTCGATGGCCAGGATGTGGCGGCGGGCAGCTATCACCGCACCCATTCGGGCTATGCAGTTGCCGCTTTTCACGAGGCTTTGCGCATCACCTTGCAGCATGGCCGCGCACAGCGGGCCCGCGACTATGCCTTCCACGAAAAGGCCTTGCGCGAGGCGGTTACGGCCATGGGCTGCACCGTTACCTCTAATATGACCAGCCTTGTTGTGTTGAACCTGCCGCAATCTTTGGCGGGGCGCGAAAAGGAGCTTGTGCAAAACTGCCGGGCCGAGGGCTTTGGCATCTGGCCGACCTTGTCGGAGCCAGTGCAGGTGCGCATCGGCATTCTTAATCAGCTAAGTCAGCGCGCGATCAGCGACATCGTCATCCGCTTTGCCGATGCGATGGCCGCGATGGGCGCAAATATCGATATGGCCGCGATCCGCGATCATCTGGAAGAGCATTACCAAGCTGCTTTGGCAGCAGAATAACGTCGGGCGAGGAGACTCAGATGGACATTCATGAATATCAGGCGAAAGAAATCCTGAAGAATTTCGGGGTTGCGGTTCCCGAAGGGGCGCTGGCCTACAGCCCCGAACAGGCGGCTTACCGCGCCCGCGAATTGGGCGGCAACAAGTGGATCGTCAAGGCGCAGGTACATGCCGGTGGCCGGGGCAAGGCGGGCGGCGTCAAGCTTTGCGAAACCGATAATGAGATCCAGGATGCTACTGCCGATATGTTTGGCCGCAAGCTGGTGACACACCAGACCGGGCCGGAAGGCAAAGGCATCTACCGCGTCTATGTCGAGGCCGCTGTGCCCTTCGACCGTGAGATCTATCTTGGCTTCGTGCTTGACCGTACCAGCCAGCGGGTGATGATTGTCGCCTCGTCCGAAGGTGGGATGGAGATTGAGGAAATCTCGGCCAGCCGCCCGGAATCGATTGTACGCTCAACCGTTGAACCGGCCGTTGGTTTGCAAGAATTCCAAGCGCGCGAGATTGCCTTTTCCCTTGGCATCCCGCCGGAACTGACCCAGCAAATGGTGCGCACGCTTTTGGGCTGCTACCGCGCCTTTCGCGAACTTGATGCGACCATGGTCGAGATCAACCCGCTGGTGATCACCTCTGACAAGCGCATCGTGGCCCTTGATGCCAAGATGACTTTCGACACCAACGCGCTGTTCCGCCACCCGCAAATCGCTGAATTGCGCGACAAAAGCCAAGAAGACCCGCGCGAAAGCCGTGCGGCCGACCGTGGTCTGGCTTATATTGGCTTGTCGGGCAACATCGGCTGTATCGTCAATGGCGCAGGCCTTGCGATGGCGACGATGGACACGATCAAGCTTGCCGGTGGTGAGCCTGCGAACTTTTTGGACATCGGCGGCGGGGCGACGCCCGAACGTGTGGCCAAAGCCTTCAAGATGATCACGTCGGACAGCAATGTTCAGGCGATCTTGGTGAATATCTTTGCCGGCATCAACCGGTGTGACTGGGTGGCAGAAGGTGTGGTTCAGGCCCTTACCGCCAATCCGGTCGAGGTTCCGGTTGTCGTGCGCCTTGCGGGCACCAATGTTGAAGAAGGGCTGAAGATCCTGGCCAAATCCGGCCTGCCGATCATCCGCGCCACTTCTTTGATGGAAGCGGCCGATCGCGCGGTGACCGCGTGGAAAAACGACGTTGCACAAAACACCAAACTGAGGGCCCTGTAATGAGCATTTACCTCGATCGTAACACTAAGGTCATTGTCCAGGGTATCACTGGTCGGATGGCGAAATTCCATACCAAAGAAATGCTGGACTACGGCACCAATGTCGTGGGCGGCGTCGTCCCCGGCAAGGGGGGCGAAGAGGTTTTCGGTGTGCCGGTTTTCAATACCGTCAAAGAGGCGGTTGAAGCCACCGGCGCCGATGCGAGCCTTGTGTTCGTCCCACCGCCGTTCGCCGCAGACAGCATCATGGAGGCCGCTGATGGTGGCATTCGTTTTTGCGTATGCATCACCGACGGTATCCCCGCGCAAGACATGATTCAGGTCAAGCGTTACATGATGCGCTACCCCAAGGAACGCCGCATGGTCCTGACCGGGCCGAATTGCGCGGGCACCATCAGCCCCGGCAAGGCGATGCTGGGGATCATGCCGGGCCATATCTTCTTGCCGGGCAATGTCGGCATTGTCGGTCGTTCGGGCACGCTTGGTTATGAAGCCGCCCAGCAGCTTAAGGACCGCGGTATCGGGGTGTCGACCTCGGTCGGCATCGGCGGCGATCCGATCAACGGATCATCTTTCCGCGATGTGCTTGAACAGTTCGAGAATGATCCCGACACCCATGTCGTTTGCCTGATCGGTGAAATCGGTGGCCCACAGGAAGCTGAGGCTGCCGAATACATCCAAAAACACATGAAAAAGCCGGTCATTGCCTATATCGCAGGTCTGACTGCGCCCAAGGGCCGGACCATGGGCCATGCGGGGGCGATCATTTCAGCCTTTGGCGAAAGTGCCAGCGAAAAGGTCGAGATTTTGTCCAGCGCTGGCGTTACGGTTGCCGAAAACCCCTCTGTCATCGGCGAGACGATCGCCCGCGTGATGGGGCAAAAAGCAGCGTAACCAACGCCAAGGAAGGAAGATCATGTATAAACCCCGGGTTCTGACCACAAGGCGCTGGCCGCAAGCGGTCGAAGCGAAACTGGCCGAGAAATTCGATCTGGTGCTGAATGAGGGCGACCAGCCGATGGATGCGGCGGCGTTTCAGCAAGCCTTCCGGGAATTTGATGCGATCCTTCCGACCGTGACGGATAAACTGACGGGCGCGGCCTTCGATGTTGACGGGCCGCGCACCAAAATCTTGGGCAATTTCGGTGTGGGGTTCAGCCATATCGACATTGATGCCGCCAAAAAGCACGGCATTGTGGTGACCAACACGCCCGATGTGCTGTCCGATTGCACCGCCGATATCGCCATGACCTTGATGCTGGCCGCCGCACGGCGGGCGGGCGAGGGCGAACGCGAATTGCGTGCGGGTAAATGGACGGGCTGGCGGCCCACCCATCTTATCGGCACCAAGGTTTCGGGTGCGACGCTTGGGATTATCGGCTTTGGCCGTATCGGTCAGGCGATGGCGCAGCGCGCCCATCACGGCTTTGGCATGAAGATACTCGTGCAAAACCGCTCGGCCGTCGCACCGGATATCTTGGCGGCATACGGTGCCACGCAGGTGGCCTCGGTGGATGAGCTTTTGCCGCAATGCGATTTCGTCTCGCTTCATTGCCCCGGCGGGGCGGCCAACCGGCATCTGATTGATGCGCGGCGCATGGGGCTGATGCGCCAGGATGCGTTCTTGATCAATACCGCGCGCGGTGAAGTGGTGGATGAAGCCGCTTTGGCCAAAGCGCTGATTGCGGGCCAGATCGGTGGGGCCGGGCTTGATGTGTTTGAACACGAACCCAGCATCACACCTGCGCTGCTGGATTGCCCCAATCTGGTGATGCTGCCGCACCTGGGATCCGCGACCAAAACCACGCGCGAGGCGATGGGCTTTCGCGTCATGGACAATATCACGGCGTTCTTTGCAGGCGGTAGGCCCGCAGATCGCGTGGCGTGATGTCGGGGGCAGCGCTGTCACTCCAACCATTCGGCGCCAGTTATGGCACGATGCGGCCTGAAGACGGCGCTGAAGATCTGCGGGCTGATCTGTTTCGTCTGCTCTTGTCGGTGGTGGGCGAACGCGCCCCTGAAGTAGCCCGCTATCTGCGCACCGGTGCCGCCGACCCGATACCTTCGGGCCCCCAAGCCGTGCCCTATCTGCAAGCGCTGAACATCTGGTTCCAGTTGCAAAAGATTGCTGAGGAAAACGCCGCCATGCGCGCGCGCCGTCGGGCCGAGGCTGAGGCCGGGCCATCTGCAGTGCCGGGCTCTTTTGCGATGGTTCTTGACCGTCTGGCAGGCACCAAGGGTGGCCAAGCGGCCGTTGCGGCGGCCTTGCCCCGGCTGACGGTTGCCCCCACCATGACCGCCCATCCGACCGAGGCCAAGCGCGTCACGATTTTGGAAATTCACCGCCGTATCTATCGGCGTCTGGTCAAGCTTGAAACCCAACGCTGGACCCCGCGTGAACGCGCCCGCTTGATTGATGAGATCCGCAATGAGATTGACCTTTTGTGGTTGACCGGTGAGTTGCGCCTTGAACGGCCCAGCCTTGACGATGAAATCGCATGGGGCCTGCAGTTTTACCGCGACTCGATCTTTGATGCGGTGCCCCGGCTGTTTGAGCAGTTTCAAGAGGCGCGCAACCTGTGCCTGCCCGACCAGCCGAAAGACCATCTTCGGCCCTGCATCCGCTTTCATTCCTGGATCGGCGGCGACCGCGACGGCAACCCCAATGTGACGGTGAATGTGACCGCCCGCGCCGTCGCTGCCGGGCGGATGGCCGCATTGGATTGCCATATAGATGGCGTGCGGCTGGCGGCAGAGCGGTTATCGGTTTCAGCGCGGATTGCATCGGTGCCTGAGGCTGCGAAAGCACTGTTGGCGGCGATCATCGCGGATGACCAAAGTCTGGTGGCGCGCAACCCCGGCGAGGTTTTCCGCCAAGCCCTTACCGCCATCACCAGAAAGTTGGAGGCGACCCGCAAGGGCGATGCGGGCTATGTCGCCCCGCATGAACTGGTTCGTGATCTGACATCGGTGGAAACGGCACTTGATGCCTCCGGGGCAGGGGCTTTGGCGGCCCAATATATAGTGCCACTGCGGTGGCGCGCCGAAGTTTTCGGCTTTCGCAGCCACGCTTTGGATGTGCGCCAGAACTCGGCTGCGATCAATGCGGCCCTGGCCGAGATTTTCGCCCTGACCGGGCCAGCCACAACCGAAGACAGCAGCGGTTGGGACGCGCGCATTGCGGCTGATCTTGGCACAGAGACGCTTGCCCCGGTATCGCTTGGCGCGCTTACCCCGCTGTCGGCGGATCTTCTGGCGCTGTTGCGGCTGATGCAGATGCCCAAGCCGGGTCAAGACCCCGAGGCGTTCGGGTCTTTCATCGTCTCGATGACCCGCAAGGCAAGTGATCTTCTGGCCGTCCATTGCCTTGCCCGCCATGCGCTTGCGGGCAGTGGGGTTGAACCCGAATATGCCCTTGGGCTGCGTGTCGTGCCCTTGTTTGAGACCATTGGTGATCTGCGCGCTGCACCCGAAATTCTGACCGACTATCTGAAGACCGCGCCTGCCCGCGCTGTGATCCGCGACCATAAGGGGCAGGTCGAGGTGATGCTGGGCTATTCCGACAGCAACAAGGATGGCGGTTTTTTATGTTCCACATGGGAGCTTGACCGCGCCCAAAGACGTATAACGGCGCGGCTTGCAGAGCTTGGGCTGGTGGCTACCTTTTTTCATGGGCGCGGAGGTTCGGCCAGCCGTGGCGGTGCGCCGATGGAACGCGCCATCGCGGCCCAGCCCGGCGGCACCATTGACGGCAGCTTGCGTTTGACCGAACAAGGCGAAGTGGTTTCGGCGCGCTATGCCAACCGTGGCACGGCGCTGACCCATCTGGAGCTTTTGGCCTCATCCGTCTTGGCCCATGTTGCGGGCGGCAAGCCCGCGCATCTTGCCCGCCCCGATCATGATGAGGCGTTGGAAGCCCTGTCCGGCATGTCGCAGGCCGCCTATGCGGGGCTGGTAGAGACGCCGGGATTTGTAAGCTATTTCCAGCAATCAAGCCCGGTCGAGGAACTTTCATCCTTGCGCATCGGTTCGCGCCCGGCGCGCCGCACCGGGGCGCAGACATTGGACGATCTGCGCGCCATTCCATGGGTTTTCGCCTGGTCGCAGAACCGCCATCTGATCACCGGTTGGTATGGCTTTGGCTCTGCCGTGGCGTCCTTCTTGCAGGTGCGCGGCGATGACGGGCTTGATCTCTTGCGAGAGATGTTCGGCACCTCGAAGCTTTTTCGTCTGATCGTCGATGAAGTTGAAAAAGCCCTTTATCAAACCGACATTGGCCTGTCCGCGCGCTATGCAACCCTTGTGCCGGATGAGGCGACACGCAAGGTGATCTTTGCCAAGGTGCGCGCCGAACATGCCGCAACCCTTGCGGCGGTATTGTCGATCAGCGGCGAAACCGCGTTGGCCGAACGCTTTCCGATGTTTCGCGAACGGTTTGACCGGGTGCGCTTGCATCTGGAACGGATCGGGACGCTGCAAGCCGGGTTGTTGGCCGAGGTGCGGCAAGGCAAGCGCACCGAGGCTGCGATGATACCGCTTTTATTGTCCATGAACTGTATTGCCGCCGGCCTTGGCTGGACCGGTTAAAGGAGAGACCGCGATGACGACAGGCTTTTTCACTGAGGATCTTGCGAAGCGCGACCCCGAGGTTTTCGGGTCGATCACGGCCGAACTTGGCCGTCAGCGCGAAGAGATCGAGTTGATCGCAAGCGAAAACATCGTGAGCCTTGCGGTGATGCAGGCCCAGGGCTCGGTGATGACCAACAAATATGCCGAGGGCTATCCGGGCAAGCGCTATTACGGCGGCTGCCAGTTCGTCGATGTCGCCGAAACGCTGGCGATCGAGCGGGCGAAGAAGCTGTTTGACTGCCAATTTGCCAATGTGCAGCCCAATTCCGGCAGCCAGATGAATCAGGCGGTTTTCCTCGCCCTTTTGCAGCCCGGCGACACTTTCATGGGGCTTGACCTCAACTCGGGCGGTCACCTCACCCATGGCTCACCGGTCAATATGTCCGGCAAGTGGTTCAAGGTTGCCTCTTACGGCGTGCGCAAGCAAGATGAACGCCTTGATATGGCCGAAATCCGCGAGGCCGCCCTGGCCGCCAAGCCCAAGCTGATCATCGCCGGGGGCACCGCTTACAGCCGCATCTGGGATTGGGAGGCCTTCCGCAAGATCGCGGATGAGGTGGGCGCCTATTTGATGGTCGACATGGCCCATATCGCCGGGCTTGTCGCCGGTGGCCAGCACCCATCACCGCTGCCGCATGCGCATGTGGTCACCACCACCACCCATAAATCCTTGCGCGGCCCACGCGGCGGCATGATTTTGACCAACCATGAAGATATCGCCAAGAAGATCAACTCGGCGGTGTTTCCGGGGCTGCAAGGCGGCCCCTTGATGCATGTGATCGCGGCCAAGGCCGTGGCCTTTGGCGAGGCGTTGGACCCCGCGTTCAAGGACTATGCCGCACAGGTCGTCAAAAACGCCCGCGCGATGGCGGATGAGCTGATGAAGGGCGGGATCAATATCGTCTCGGGCGGCACCGACAACCACTTGATGCTGGCCGATCTGCAGCCCAAAAAGGTGACCGGCAAAGCGACCGAGGCCGCCCTTGGCCGCGCCCATATCACCTGCAACAAGAACGGCGTGCCGTTTGACCCCGAAAAGCCCTTCGTGACCTCTGGCATCCGCCTTGGCACCCCCGCGGGCACCACGCGCGGCTTTGATGAGGCTGATTTCCGCAATATCGCCCGGATGATCGTCAAGGTTGTCGACGGGCTGGCCGCCAACGGCGAAGACGCCAACAGCGACGTCGAGGCCGAGGTCCGCACCGAAGTCGCAAACCTGTGCCGCAAATACCCTCTCTATCCGGGGCTCTA
>JBAUHP010000523.1:0-4072 GCA_049680345.1 Albidovulum sp.
TTGGTTGGCCGCGCCCTTGCGGATGCCAATGGATGGGCTGTCGGGCAGAGCATTTCGATGACAACCTTTCAGGTTGCCAAGCAAGATGGGTCGCGCGTCTGGCGGTTCGAAATTGCAGGTATCTTTGAAGGTGAAAGCGTCAGCACCGATACTTACTTCGCAATCGCGCGGTATGATTATGTCAACGCCAGTCGGGCGCTGTCCCGCGATACTGTCAACGCATTCGTGCTGCGTCCGCGTGTTGGTGTCAGCCCCGGCGAAGTCGCGGCCCAAATTGATGCGCTTTTTGCCAATTCGGCAGCACCGACGCGCACCCAGACCGAAAAGCAGTTTCTGGAAGCGTTCATGCGCCAATACGCGGATATTGGGATGATCGTTAATCTGGTGACGGGTGCGGCTTTCATCACACTTTTGATGATCATCATCAACACGATGATCTTTGCGGTGCGCGAAAGACGGTTCGAAATCGGAGTGCTTAAGACACTTGGTGTTTCACGGATCCGGATCATGATGCTGGTTCTAAGCGAAACGCTGTTGGTGTTTGTTGTCGGCGGAGGTGCAGGCCTTGCTTTGACCAAACTGGCAACAGTGTTTGCCGGACCGGCACTGGGCCTGACGCTGACACCACTGGTGATCGCCAAAGCAAGCGCCCTCATTCTCATACTTGGCCTCGCAACCGGCGCACTTCCGGCACTGGGCGCGATGCGCACCCCCATCATCACCGCTTTCAGAACAAGGTAATCCCATGTCCAATCACATCAAACAAACCCTCGTCATGACGCGCGCGAATCTGTCCAGCATACCGCGACGTCTTGCGGTTTCGCTGTCGATGGTCCTTTCAATCGCATTGGTCGTCTGCGTTCTTGCCGGTTTCCTCGCCATGAGCAAAGGGTTTGAGTTGGCGCTTGACGGGGCTGGTTCACCCAATGTCGCTGTGGTTCTTGGCGGTGGCACCAATCAAGAAATGGGGTCGGATATTCCCGCAGATGCGATCCGAAACCTCTTGGCCATCCGCGATGATTTCGGCGTCGCGCGCGATGGAGACGGCAATATCATCACCTCGCGAGAGATCGTTGTGCCGATCAATTTTGCGCCGGTCGGCGAGGATATCCTTCCCCGTACATTGGCATTGCGCGGCATGGAGACCACAGCCGCGACGATCCGCGACGCGGTGGCCCTGTCGGATGGCCGCCTGTTTCGCCCCGGTGCGCGAGAAATCGTCGTTGGCGCGCGGATTGCTACGGATTTCCCCGCGTTCGGCCTTGGCAACTCGGTGCGTCTGGGCGCACTGGATTGGACTGTGGTTGGGCATTTCTCGGCGGGTGGCAGTGCGTTTGAATCCGAAATCTGGGCCGATCTTGATGCCGCACGCGCTGCGTTTGACAGGCAAGGTCAGGTTCAAAGCCTGCGCCTGCGCCTGATCGACCCATCGGCGCTGCCCATGCTGAATGCGCGGCTTGCCAAAATCTCCCACACGCCACTGCTCGCTGTCTCAGAGGCGGACCTTTACGCAGCCCAATCCGGGCGTACGGCAGATATCATCCAGCTGTTCGGATGGCCGCTTGCGCTTTTGATGGCGATTGGTGCAACGGCGGGCGCGTTGAACACGATGATGAGCTCGGTGGCCGACCGGACGGTCGAAATTGCCACGGTTCGCGCGCTTGGCTTCTCTCGCTTATCGGCCTGTCTGGCGACCTGGATCGAAGCCATTGCGCTTGCGGCGGTTGGGGTCGCGCTTGGACTTTTGGCGTCTTGGTCGGGGTTCAACGGGTGGCAGGCCAGCACGGTCGGCGCAAATAACGCGAGCATCGGCTTCCAACTAGCGGTTACGCCCGACGTTATGGCAAGCGCCGGCGTGCTTGGCCTTGTGATCGGCATTCTAGGCGGTGCAATCCCGGCATTTGCTGCAACACGCCTGCCACTCACCGCAGCACTGCGCGCTTCTGGTTGATGCGTTTAGATTGCGGCACAGAACTGCGTTCTGCGGGCTCTGATTCACCAGTAAAAATCGACCGTTTATTGAAGTGTTTCTCGTGTCTGGCATCTTGATGAATTAGCTGTGCGGATTGCGAGCCGTTCATACTGGCAGTGACCTGCGGTCGATCAAGATGGCGCCGTTCTGGACGAAATGCTCCGGCCCAGACGGGACAAGCGTGCGCAAAGGCGGCTTTTGGTCAAGCTGATGAAACGCTGGGATTTTGTACCCAAACGGTTCGTTACAGACAAGCGGCGCTCCTATGGCACCGCAAGATGCAAAGTCGCGACCAATGCAAAGGTCACCTATACCAGCGCAGCGGCAAGGCCCGTCTTAGGGGCCTTTCCGCCAGCGCCGTGAATCGCAAAGATGCCTGGCGTTACTTCAAAACGAATCTGACAAGGGCGGCGGCGATCCCAAAAAACAAAAGTGCATAGCCATATTTCACTACGCCCAACCCATCAATAAATACGCGAAAAGCACTGCGGCCGGACTTCTCGGGCATCGCGGTTCGGGCTTCGGCCTGCAAGCGTGCCACCGAAAGCCGCGCCCCTGCAACGGCAAGCGAGATCGCCACAATACCAAATACCGTCCAGATCAAGGTTGAGGTAAATCCCGCCCAGTGGCCGTAGTGAAGATCTACCGCAACCGGATAGATCTTGCCCATAACGTTGGCATTGGCCGTGTCGGAAATTTCGACCACGCGCATATCCAATGGGTCAACAGACACGGTCGCCTTGCCGAACATCGCACCGGTCTGTTCCAGATAACCTGAAACGCTGACGGGCTGGTTTTGCGCGGTTGGCAGCGACACCTGCGTGGCGATAAGGCCGGGTTTGGCTGCTTGCGCCGCTTGGATAATGGCGTCAAGTGCTGTGCCGTCAAAATCGGGTGCAAGCGACCAGTCGCGCGGGGCCACGGGCTGTGCTGCGGGATGGGCTGGTTCGATCCCGGCGTCATTGGCCAAAAAGATCATCCCGGTCAGGCTGACCAGCAGCAAAAACGGCCAGACCCAGGCCGCGAAAAGGCGGTGCCAGGCGCCCATCTTCTGACGAACCTCAGCGCCGCTGTCGGGTTTTCGCAACAGTCCTTTCCAGAACCGGCGATAGGAAATCAGGCCGCTGATTACCATCGTCAGCAGCACGATTGACAGCGCCCCAACCCCCAGCTTGGCGGCCTTAAGCGGCACTAGGTAATCGACATGCAGCCCGCGAATGGTGTCGCGCAACTTCGAATTGCCGCCACTTACGCCCAAGAACCGGGCATCTTTGGGGTCGGTCCAGACGGTGATTGACTGGTTGTTGCTGTCTCCGGCATAGGTGGTATCGCCGAACCACGGGCGCGGGGCGCGCAGCATGAAGGCGATTTTTACGCCTGGAATAGCCTCTTTGATACTGTCGTAGTTTTGTCCGAAAGAGGCGTCGGCAACCGGGGTTGTCCGTGCGATCCACAGATCGGGTCGGCCTATCAAGATCAGTTCGGCCGAGAACAGCAAAAGCGTTCCGGTCACAAAGCTGATCATGAACAATATGCACAGATTGAGGCCGACAAACCTGTGCAGCTGAAAGGCAAGTTTGCGTAGACTTCTACTTATCATAACTGAAATCTTACCCGCCTTTGCCTGACCGTTATCAGGCTATCACCGCGCCAAAATGAGATCAAACGCAATACGGGGGCCAAACGTCGCGATTGTGATCCATCTCAAAACGAAGTGGGGCCGACGGTTTCCCGCGGCCCCAGTCTATTGGTATCCAAGCGGTGATCAGGCAGCTGTTACCCGCACCGCTGCAAATTTGAACTCAGGGATCTTCCCGTATGGGTCAAGCGCTGGGTTTGTCAGCATATTGGCGGCAGCCTCGACATAGGCGAATGGCACAAAGACCATGTCCTCTGCCACGGCCCGGTCGGCGCGGGCCATAATGACAATCTCGCCCCGGCGGGTTTCAAGCCGCACACGTCCGCCCGGTTCGACCCCAAGTTTGCGCAAGGTCTTGGGGTTGAGCGAACAGTTAGCCTCAGGTTCGACCGCATCAAGCACTTTGGAGCGCCGGGTCATCGACCCTGTGTGCCAGTGTTCCAACTGCCGCCCGGTGGTCA
>JBAUHP010000524.1:0-7113 GCA_049680345.1 Albidovulum sp.
GATCTTCAAAGCCAGAACAAGACGGTTGCGGCGAGTGCGACAGCGGAGAGGAAGACTTTCAGGCATCTGTCGTAGCGCGTTGCCACCCGCCGCCAGTCCTTGAGCCGACCGAAAATGATCTCGATCCTATTCCGGCGTTTGTATCGGCGCTTATCGTATTTGACGGGTGTTGTTCGGGACCGACGGCCAGGGATGCAAGGCTTTATGCCTTTGTTCTGTATAGATTCTCGGAACCAATCCGCATCATATCCCCGGTCGGCCAGAAGCCATTGCGCCGATGGAAGGCTGCTCAACAATGCCGCTGCACCGGTATAGTCACTGATCTCGCCCGCGGTCATGAAGAAGCGGATCGGGCGGCCGTTTTCATCAGTGACTGCGTGCAATTTTGTATTCATGCCGCCTTTGGTGCGGCCAATCAGACGACCGCGCCCCCCATTTTCAACCCAAGGCTTGAAGCCGTGCGATGCGCTTTGAGATAGGTCGCGTCGATCATCACCGTCTTTGGAACGGCGGCCTCGGAGGCGAGCCCTTCCATCATTCGGGCAAAGACTCCCATGTCGCCCCACCGCTTCCAGCGGTTGTAGAGGGTCTTGGCAGGACCATACTCCTTCAGAGCGTCGCACCAACGCAAGCCATTGCGATTGATGAATATAATGCCGCTCAAGACTCGACGATCATCGACCCGCGGCACCCCGTGGCTCTTGGGGAAGAAGGGTCTAAGTCGAGCCATCTGATCTTCCGTCAGCCAGTAAAGATTGCTCATAGTGCCCCCCAAAGTTTGGGAACTTGAATCACGCAGACTTGAGCACCTCAAGCAGTTTAATGGGTCTGGAGCCTAGGAAGGAGCCACCCAATGCAGGTTACTACAGTCGGCCTAGATCTGGCCAAGAACATCTTTCAGGTGCACGGGGTCACAGAGGATGGAAGCGTTGCGTTCAACAAGTCGCTCAGGCGGGCGCAGCTCTTACAATTTTTCGAGAAGCTTGAGCCTTGTCTCATCGGCATGGAGGCGTGTGGATCAGGTCACCATTGGGCGCGGCAGTTTCAAAAGCTGGGCCATGAAGTCCGGCTAATGCCTGCAATGTATGTGAAGGCCTACGTCAAACGCGGCAAGTCTGACGCCATTGATGCCGAAGCAATCTGTGAAGCTGTGACGCGCCCCACAATGCGGTTCGTGGCGATCAAGACTGAAGAACAACAGGGCGTTCTGTTCCTGCATCGCGCTCGCGACTTGGTCGTGCGGCAAAGGACCCAACTCAGCAACATGCTGCGCGGCCTATTGGGGCGGCCTATTGGGGGAGTTTGGTATCGTGATTGCCCAAGGGATTGGAAGCGCCGTGAAGTTTGCTAAGGCCGTGCTGGACGGAGATCTTCCGAGCATTCCTGAAGTCGCCAACGATGTCCTGAAGAACCTGTGCAACCAGATGGTCGCTTTGCACCTGCGATCCTCTGGTACGACAAACGCATCCTGCTTGAGGGTCGAAGAAATCCTCAGGTCATGCTGCTGAGAACCATTCCCGGCGTTGGTCCGGTCACTGCGTCGGCTATCGTCGCGACCGCTGGCGACGGCCATCAGTTCCGCAATGGAAGAGAGTTTGCTGCCTGGCTAGGGCTGACGCCCATCAACCGATCAAGCGGCGGCAAAGAACGCCTCGGGCGCATCTCCAAGATGGGTGACCTGCCCCCCGGTCGTCCCTCGTTCATAACGAGAGTCCTTGGGTTTGATAGTCGTCGGTTTCGGGTGTGGCAAGCGCGTCGGGTGCGGAGCCGTCAAATTGCTCAAGTGCCCGACGCGCTTCTGCGGGGGTTTGATTGCCCAGCGAGGAATGCGGCCTGACATTGTTGTAGTCGTATCGCCAAAGGGCCAGGGTCCTGCGGGCATCTGCCAGACTGTCGAAGATCTCTTCGTTGAGACATTCGTCGCGCAAACTGCCGTTGAAGGACTCGATATAGCCGTTCTGCTGGGGCTTTCCGGGGTCGATGTAATGCCAATCGACCTTGTTGTCGTTGGCCCACTTCAGGATGGCCTTGCTGGTGAACTCGGTGCCATTGTCCGAGACTATGCAGGCAGGTTTTCCATAGACCCTGACGAGCGCGTCCAGTTCCCGCGCCACTCGTGCGCCTGAGATGCTTGTATCGGCAATCAGGCCGAGGTTTTCGCGGCAGCAATCATCGTTCACGGCAAGGATGCGGAACTTCCGGCATGCCCCGAAGGTGTCCGATAGGAAGTCCAGCGACCAGCGCTGATTTAGCTGAAGCGGCACAGGCATAGGTGTCCGGCTGCCCCGTGCCCGTTTGCGGCCACGACGGCGACGGACCGACAGACCCTCTTCCCGATAGATGCGGTAGAGCTTCTTTTCGTTCATCACCATGCCCACACGTTCCAGCAGGACGCCAATGCGCCGATACCCAAACCGGCGCCGCTTCTCGGCGATCTTGTTCATTTCCAGACGGATCTCCGGGTTATCGGGTGGATGCTCGCGCCGCACGGTCTTGGGATCGACACCGATCAGGACGCAGGCCCGGCGTTGAGAGATCGGATGATCCTTCATCGCCCGCAACACCGCGTCCCGCCGCTGCATCGGCGTCGTCAGGGCTTTCCCAGCAGGTCTTTCAGAACCACGTTGTCCAGCATGACATCTGCCACCAGGCGCTTCAGCTTGGCGTTCTCGTCCTCAAGCTGCTTCAGGCGTTTGGCGTCGGACAGGTCCGTCCCGCCATACTTGGCCTTCAGCTTGTAGAACGTTGCCGGGCTGAGCCCATGCTTCCGGCACAACTCCGCCGTCGGCAGCCCTGCCTCCTGCTCTTTGAGCATCCCGATTATCTGCGCTTCAGTGAAACGGCTTTTCCTCATGTCGTCTGCTCCTTCAGGTTGGGCAGACTCTACATCACAGCGAGGGAACTTCCGGGGGGCAGGTCAAACGTAGTGACCTAATGCTGCGGTCGCAACCCGCATCGCCGACATTCGTACACGGCGCAGCATTTTCAACCGGCCGATGCCCGGATCGCGGGCTGAGCGGGCATATGGCGAATTGACGCCGGTGTCTCTCCAGATCGATCAGTTTGCACCTTTCCTGCGCTGGTTGGGTCAGGAAACGGTCGGCAGGCTCGACATCACATCGTCGATCATGTTCACGACCTCGGGAAGGTATTGATCTTCGTCACCGTTTTCGTTCTCAAGCACGCTAAAGAATGAGATTGATGCTTCCTTGTCAGGGTTTGTCATAAGCATCTGGCCCGCGTATCCACCATGGCTGAGGCAGTCGCCGCCGGTGAAAATCTGATTGCGATAGCGATGCTCATCGCCGGGATGCTCAAGAAATGTACCACCGGCTTTTCGGGTCGCCTCAATGAATTCGGGGCAGCCGACCATCTCTCCATTCACCCCTCGACCGGCGCGGCCAAACAGCAAACCGTAGCGGGCAAGGTCGCGGGCGGTAAGCGAAGCGCCTCCGCTGAGGATAGGAAAGAAATCGCGATCCATCGAGATGTAGAACGGGTGCTCAAGCCCGGCTGCATTTGTGATCTCAATCAGCCAATCCTTGAGGTCGCGGCCACCGGCAACCTCGGCGATCCAAGCGGCGACATCCGAATTCGCCGACTTGTATTGCATGAGTTTTTCAGGATTGCTCGTGTCATCGGACAGGACTTCTTTCAGATAGTTGCGCATGCTGAAATCTTCTTCTCCGGCAGGAGGAAGCTTCCATCCCATTGCAACCTCACTCCGACGGTAGCCCGTCAGATCGGCAGGTTTTTCCGGTTTTCGGTAGGGGGCCGTATAGTCTTCCACGAAATTGTTGGTGACGTTCATATCGAGCACATCCTGAACCGTCACACCGCGATAGCCGCTACCAATGTCCGGCAAATAGGTTTCCACTGTTGCCCCTAGGTTAACCTTTCCCTCGGACACAAGTCGCCCGTAGATCAGGTTCAGGGTGGTCTTCGTAATGGATTGAATGCTGTGCGGCATGTCGGGACCGAAATCATGCGCGTAACGTTCAAACAGTATCTTGTCCCCTTGAACAACCACCATCGCACTGAACATGGTTGTCGAAGTCAGGCGTCTGAGTTCCGGCACCCTGCCGATCCTGTGGTCGAAACGTTTGTGAAGTTGCAGGACGTTTTCAGAGCGCAATGTGAGACCATATCTGTTCAGCCGGTAAATATTGCGCAAGCCCCAACGGCGGGTGTCACCCTGATTATAGAATGGCGCACCATTCTCGGCACGTTCCAGATATTCGTTCCGGGTCAGGGTTAGATCGGTCGTCATTGGATCGCCTTCTATGCAGATGTTTTAGGAATGGCAGCCATGGCCTTGAGATTGCCCGCAACCGGCAGACGACCAATTGCCGAACTCTCCCGGAATGCGTTTCTGCACTCACCGTTCATCAACGCCAGCTTTCGCGCAACGGGAAACAGGTTATTCGCCTTATGCGAATAATATTCTTGTAGCATCAAATGGCATCACCTATAGCAAGGCAACTGAGCGCAGTCCAAGCTTGGCCACCAGGAGTTTACCTGACACAAAGGCTTCGATAGCTTGCGGGCAGACATCGATCTCTATTCTTCAGTTTCTTGGCGAAAAGCCGAATTCATTGTCGCGATGGGAGTTGTCAGTCCCTTGTTTGACAACATCCGGAAGCGACTCGCGTTCCACGTCAACAACACCGCATTGTGCCAGTGCTATGCGCAAGTTCGGATTTTTGCCCAGATACCTCCACACTGTCCGGAAGCACGACACTTCGTGCGGAGTTTCGCTGTCGACAGCCATTCCCAAGCCAACGAGAAATTCAGGCGTCGTATTGACAGTGGTGTAGAGCAAGGAGGTCCAAAGACCACGGCCCTTGCCTTGTTCGCGCTCAAAGATTGCAATCGCGTTGAGGGCTTCCGTTGCGATTCCACTGTACTTGTTGATTGCGGGTACGCGAAAACTCTCATTCAGTTTCCGGTCTATGGATTTGGTAAGCCACCTGTCGTTCTCTCGATAAAGGCGCACCAGGACACGTACCATTCGTCCGCGCTCTGGCGAAGGTACGGCATAGGCATGATAGTATCCTTCATGCTGCTCCAGAAGTGCGCGCCCGTTCTCAGACGGCTTGGCAAATCGGTCAACGTTGATTTCGAATTGTGATTGGTTGGCACCGATCCGAGGCGGACGGATGCGAATGATCGCGGCAAACTCGTCGTACGGCAGATGTATCTCGTGATCGTCGAAGCCGAAAAGATCGCAGATCCTTCGTAAGGTTACCAAGGTCGGCACTGAATGACCATTCAGGTACTTGTTAACCTGCGCTCTGTTGAGGCGACCCAAACGGCAAACATCAGAAACCGACTTGCCATAGCTGAAGGCCAGCCGGAGGTTCTTCTGGAGATCATCCTTTATCATACGGTGTATGATGCTAGTTTGTGCTCGCTGGAGTCAAGAAGCACAACTGATTGCCCGTATTGTGGATATACAATGCGAACAGCCCAGCATTTGAGTTTTTGGGAGCAACGCCTTGCATACTCAACTCGGGGGACAAAATGAAAACTGATCAATGGCCTGGCATTGGTTTCGCCACAACCGTGAGTGTCTTCGCGTGTTTAGGAACATCTTTCGCAACCATGTCCAATGCAGAAACGGTTCGAATCGCCGTGCCTTCCGGTCCGGGATATCTTGATCCGGCCTATTGGGGGTCAACTGTTGATGCGCTGTTGATTGACAACCTCTATCCGCACCTCGCCCGATACAAGCAGGGCGATGAATGGGAAATCGAACTCGACGCTGCGAAGTCGGTCGACATGTCCGATCCGATGAATATCAAGTTCGAGCTGAAGCCTGGAATTATGTGGACAGGCGGCTACGGAGAATTGACGGCCGAGGACGTGGAATACTCGTTCGAGCGACATCTGGACCCGGAAATCGCATCGGGTATCGCGATCGAGTTTTCCTCGCTCAAGGACGTTGAGGTGACCGGCAAATATACTGGCATCATTCATCTCACCGAACCGTCCGCCACCTTCTGGACTGCGACAGTGGCCTACACCGGCGGCGCGATAATCTCCAAGGCTGCAGCGCAAGAGGCCGGCGGGTACTTTGAGAACATTCCGGTCGCGACGGCTGCACCCTATATGCCAGGTGAGTTCGACGCAGGCGGCACGATGCGTTTGGTGCGCAACCCGGACTGGGCCGGGGAAGCTCCCTATTATGACGAGATCGTGCTGATTCCGATCGCCGACGAGAACGCAGGCGAACTGGCCTTTGCAGCAAACGAGATCGACTTTCTGGTTTCAACAGCTGCGAACTATAATGCGCTTGTCACGAACCCGCCAGCAGAGGCCGTTGTTGAGCTTAAGCACACGCTGGCTCCGCTATTTCTGGGCCTAACGTCAACCAATGAAGCGCTAAAGGATCAGCGGGTACGGCGGGCGATCCAGTCGGCGGTGGACATCCCGGCCATTCTTCAGGCGACAACAGGCGGCAATGCCAAACAGGCAACGGGATTTGTGGCCGAAGGTCAGGTCGGCTATCGCGATCAGGAACCGCTGCAACGGGATGTTGAAAAGGCCCGGGCACTGCTGGCCGAGGCCGGTGCCGAAGGGCTGCAACTGAGACTGGATTATACCAACTACACGGAACGGGACACTGCGGCGCAGATCATTCAAGCCAACCTGGCGGAAGTCGGTATTGACCTTGAACTCTACGGTCAGGACGAAGCCACGTTCTGGTCATTTGACGACACGCAGGTGCTGGACCGTCAACTGCATCTGAAAAGCTGGGGTGGCAATCCCGAACCATTCTGGATTCTGCAATATTTCGTTGAAGATCAAGTTGGCGTCTGGAACTGGGAGGCGTTCGTCGACCTTGAATACGAAAAGCTTGCAGCCGAAGCGAACGTCACCGCAGATGACGCCGCTCGTGGCGAAATATATCAGGAAATGCAGACAATTCTGGAGGATTCCGGGAACTTCTTAGTCCTGTCTCACGAACCCAGAGTCATCATTTACCGTGATGGTATTGATCCCGGGATGTGGCCTGACGGTGGTGCCTTCTTCGAACATTTCCGCAAAGCCGAGTAACGGCTGATGCGAGTGCTTCACAGAGCGCCCGTCGCGCTCTGCGTCTCTTTCCTT
>JBAUHP010000525.1:0-6578 GCA_049680345.1 Albidovulum sp.
CGAGGTCCAACGCCGGCTCGCCAAAAAGCTTGGTGCCGCCCTGATTTTCCAAGGTCAGCAACTGTCGCTGAATCGCACCGATGGTGGCAGGCGCGACATTGCCGTAGCGCAACCCGATCTCGGCCGCGTTTTGACCGACCCAGACCAGCATGGCTTGCAGATCTTTAAGGTCCAGAAGCGCCAGCCCTTCCTCATCCGCGATGCGAAAGGCGATGTTCAAGACGCCTTCTTGCGCATCACTCAGATCCATCAGCCGCGCCAAAAGCAGGGGCCCCATTTCTGAAATCGTGGTCCGGACCGGGTGGCCCTGTTCACCGAAAATATCCCAAAATACGGCCGGTACCGCTTGGTAATCAATCGTGTGGCCGATCGTAGCTGCCCGTTTGACAAAGGCGCCGTGCAGCTTATGCTCGGCTGATCCGGCCTTGGCCAAGCCCGCCAGATCGCCCTTCACATCAGATAGAAAGACCGGCACCCCTGCCGCAGAGAACCCCTCCGCAAGGATCTGCAGCGTAACTGTCTTGCCAGTGCCTGTGGCCCCGGCGATCAGCCCGTGGCGGTTACCATATTTCAACAACAGCTCTTGCGGCGCGCCATAGCCTTCACCGCCGCCGCCTACGAAAACACCCTGATCCGTTCCCAAAACACCACTCCGCCATTGCTTCCCATGCGCCATGCGCCGCTTCCACCATACAATCTTAGCAAATAGATGCCAGTGTTGTGCACCGCACGCCCGAGGCGTCTTTGGCTTGGAATGCCTCCCAGATGTCAATCCGTTTCCTTGCGATTGCAGGCCCATAGCTTTCGCCGGAAACTTCGCCTTCGCCCGAGCATATGTCGTTTTTTTGCTGTTGACGGAATTGTCATTCCCGATTAGCGTCCGCAGTAATAATGAAGTCGGCCCGTCCGACAGGGAGCAAAATAATGGAATCGGGCCTCAATTTGGGGCCCGTTCTTTTTTTGATAAGCAGTGTATGCTGGCGGGAGGTGGCGCGCGGATTTCCGCTTCTTTCGCGTAGTCGGCGTTATCTTTTGTCCCTGACAGTCCCGCATGCGCATGCTAATGCAGGCACAAGAAATCAAAAATAACGGATAATTCATATGTTAAACATGACCCGCGCGCTAAGCCTTGTTCTTGCACTTGGCTGTGCTTTGCCGTTTCAAGTGGCAGCACAAGAAGCCGAGACGACGCCAGCCACCGAACCCGCAACCAGTGCTGAATCAGATCTGTCATTGGGCACGGATGCCTCTGCGGTACCCGAACCTTTTGTCAAAGCCACGCATGGCGACTGGCAGTTACGCTGCATCCGCGTCGCCGATGGCTCAGATCCTTGTGAGCTTTATCAACTGCTCAAGGACGCTCAGGGTAACTCTGTTGCGGAAATCACCATGGTCGCGTTGCCGGATGGAAACGAAGCAATCGCCGGTGCCACGATTATCGTGCCATTGGAAACCTTGCTGACGAAGGAACTGACCATCGCAATCGATGGCAACAACCCGAAGCGCTACCCCTTTACCTTCTGCGCCTCGGTGGGGTGTTTTGCGCGGATCGGACTGACCGGGGCCGAAATTACGGCAATGAAAAAAGGCAGCAAGGCAGCCGTTTCTGTGGTGCCCTTCGCAGCACCTGATCAGGTTGTCTCGGTGGATGTCTCATTGACGGGTTTCACCGACGCTTTCACCGCCGTAACGGCAGAGCGGCCCTGAACCACGGCCAAGCAATAGTGCTTGGTATCGCTTGAACACCCAAAGCTCCGCATAGACTTAAACGCCGCCCCTTGGGGCGGCGTTTTCAATTTAATAATTTGTTTTCACTAGGTTTTTCTAAGCGCGAGTACCGCATTCAGACCGCCAAAAGCAAACGCATTGGACAAGACCGCAGTAACGGCAACCTCGCGCGCTTGATTGGGCACAACGTCCAGCGCGCATTCCGGATCAGCTTCTTCATAACCGATGGTCGGCGCGATAACGCCGTCACGCAAAGCCATGATGCAGGCCAAAAGTTCGACCGCCCCGGTGCCACCGATCACATGGCCATGCATGGATTTTGTCGAAGACATCATCAAGCGATCCGCATGATGACCAAAAGCATGGGCAACCGCTGCACATTCGCTTTTGTCATTGGCCGCCGTGCCGGTTCCATGGGCGTTGATGTATCCGATGTCTTCGGTGTTCAACCCGGCATTGCGCAACGCCCCTGCAATCGCCCGTTCAGCCCCTTGCTGGGATGGCATGACGATATCGGCGGCGTCTGAGGTCATGGCGAAGCCTGCCACCTCTGCCAAAATCTCGGCACCGCGGGCTTTGGCATGGTCCCAATCCTCAAACACAAAGACCCCGGCCCCCTCGCCTTGCACCATGCCGTTGCGGTTGGCGCTGAAGGGCCGGCAGGCGTCCTTGGACATGACCCGCAAGCCTTCCCAGGCCTTGACCCCGCCAAAACACAACATCGCTTCGGCGCCGCCGGTAACCATCACCCGCGCAGCGCCCGAGCGTACCATCTGAAAGGCCAGCCCCATCGCGTGGTTCGAGCTTGCGCAAGCGGTGGCCACCGTGAACGTCGGGCCGCGCAGGTTCCATTCCATGCTGACATGGCTGGCGGCTGCATTGTTCATCAATTTCGGAACCACGAAGGGATGCACCCGGTTCTTGCCCTCTTCATAGACGGCACGGTAATTTTCATCCCAGGTATTGACGCCCCCACCTGCGGTGCCAAAAACCACCCCGGCCTCGGCCGATAGCTGATCTTCAAAAATCAGCCCTGATTGCCCGATTGCTTGGCGTGCCGCGATCATGGTGAACTGGGTGAAGCGGTCAAAAAGTGCAATTTCCTGACGGTTGAAATGCGCCTCTGGATCAAAACCACGCACCTGGGCGCCGATCTGCACCCCAAGCCGTTCGACATCCCGGATGTCCAATCGGCCAATGCCCGAACGCCCCTCGCGAAAAGCCGCATAGGTGCTTGCCACATCATGGGCCAAGGCATTGATCGTGCCTGCCCCGGTGATGGCCACGCGCTTCATGGTTTGGCGGCAATCAGCTTTTCAACGGCGGCGATGATCGAACCGACAGAGGATAGGTCAAATGCGCTTTCCCCGGGCTCATTGGCATTGAAAGGCACTGAGACGTCAAAGGTTTCCTCAATCGAGAAAATTGCTTCGACAAGGCCAAGACTATCAATCCCAAGATCAGCCAAGGCCATATCCGGGGTTACATCGGCCGGATCCTGCATGGCTTGTTCGGCGATGATCGCGATGATCTGATCCTTAACGCCCATGCCTGTCACCCTTTATTCTGATCGCCATCTTGCCGAATTTTCGTGACAGTTTCGCGAAGCTCGGCGACCTGTGCAAACAGCCGCCCCAGACGCCGGATATTCTTCCACGCTTCAACATGGGTTTCCATCTTCAACGCCGGCGACCCCAAAAGAACCCGTCCGGCAGGCGCATTGGTAAATATCTTGGTGGCCCCGCCCCCGATGACATCGTCACCGACAAAGATGTTGTCAGACACGCCGCATTGCCCGCCAAGAACCACCCGATCCCCGATCCGGGCCGAACCCGCAATCCCGACCTGACCGCAAAGCAAGCAATCGCGGCCCACCTCAACGTTGTGGCCAATGTGCACAAGGTTATCAAGCTTGGTCCCGGATCCGATTTTGGTCGATCTGATGGTGCCGCGATCAACCACAGAATTGCCGCCGATTTCAACATCATCACCGATAACGACGGCCCCCAGAGAATGGATGCGCGTCCAGCTTTGTGCCGTAATCTCATCTCGCGTGCCCAGGGTTTCGCGCACCGCTTCGACCCCGGATTTCTCGGGCGTGACGAAGGAAAACCCATCTGCACCAATCACGGCCCCCGGCTGGCAGATGAAGCGGTCGCCAATCATCACCCGCGCACCGATCCGCGCGCCTTGCAAGATCAACGCATCATCACCAATCTCGGCTTGTTCTGCGATGCTGACATGGGCTGCAATCCTTGCGCGCGCGCCCAGCCGCACACCGGGACCAATCACCACAAAAGGGCCAATCGCCGCGTCTTTGCCGATCTGTGCGGTGGCATCAATGATCGCGGTTGAATGAACACCTGCTGCAATCTGCGGGCCGGCATCAAGGCTTTGGGTGATGGTGGCCATCGCCAATCTGGGACGCTCAACAAAGATCGCGGCCTTCAGACCCAAACCTTTCCAGTCGGCACCGGGCCAAAGCACTGCGGCCAGTGCCTGCCCTTCGGCCAGACCCGCTGCATATTTGGGATCCATCGCCAAAGCCAAATCCCCGGGTTCTGCGCGCGCAGGCTCTGCCGCACCCGAAATCTGATGCCCCATATCGCCTTCGGCCCGCGCACCAAGCGCGGCCGCTATTTCACCGACTGTCCGCAGCTTTTGACGCATGTTCATGCCAAGATCTCCGGTTATCCGACAAGATCAGGCTTTAGCCCTGAACCCCCGGCAAGGCCAGCCCGGCGGCCAACATTGCAGCAAAGATGCGCCCATCGCGGCCATATACGTCACGTCGAAAGTCGATATGCCCCGTCGCATTGGGCCATGCGGTGAAATAAACAATATGCACCGGCACTGGTTTTTCCAAATTCACCACCGACTCGCGCCCGGTATCAAGATTGGAATGAAACACACCCTTTGGGTCTGAGGTCTGCGCCGCCAGCAAGGTGTAGGCAAGATCAAACGGTCGGCCAAGACGGATGCAGCCATGGCTGAAGGCCCGCACTTCCTTTTCAAACAGCGGCTTTTGCGGCGTGTCGTGCAAGTAGATGTTCCAGCGGTTCGGGAACATGAACTTCACCAGCCCCAAGGCGTTGCGTGTTGACGGTGCTTGCGACATTGAGAAAGGAAAGTTTCCGGCGCTGAATTGCGTGAAATCAACCGCGCCGCGATCAACAACCCGTCCTTTTCGGTCAACAATTTTCAGATGCCGAACCGCATTCGGATTGCGCTGCAACATCGGCAGATATTCTTTCACCGTAATCGAGCGCGGCACATTCCACGTGGGATTGATGACCATGAATTCAATCTTGTCCGAAAACTCGGGGCTGCGCCGATCATGTTGGTTCATGCCCACGACCGTCACCGTCTCAAACGTCACCTTGCCGTTATCCATGACCTTGGCCGTAAAATCCGGCAAATTCACCCAAACATGGCGATCGCCAAGCGGCAAACCATTCATCCAGCGCATACGCTCCATCGCCACCAGAACTGATTGAAGACGATCCTGGGGGCCGACATTGATTTCGGCAATCGTACCCTCACCTGCCACCCCGTCGGGGGTCAGACCGTGATCGATCTGAAACATCTGCACTGCGCGCTGTATTGACCCATCAAAGGTTTGCGTGGCAGAGCGGCGCAAATAACCCTGTGCTACCAATCGGTTGCGCAAAGCGATAACATCTGCGCCGGTGTCGCCGGGATCAATGCGCTTGGCCGCGACCTTGCCACCCCAGCCGCCATCGTCAATTGCGCGCAAAAGGTCAAGTCGCGCTTTTTGCAACTGGGCATATTGGGGTTTATTGGGGGGCAGCGAACGTAGGAATGACACAGGATCGGTTTTGACAAGGCCATCCAAAAGTGCGCGTGGTTCAGTGCGAAGAACCTCACGGACGATGCCGGAATCTACATCTTCAGGGATCAAAAAGCCCGACTGCACATCATTCGCATAGGCCAAGAATGCCTTGGTCACCTGAATTTCAAGTTTCGCGCGTTTATGTTCGGAATCAACTGCCGCAAAAGCAGCCCGCAAGCCTTGCGGATCGTAACGCCCCACCGGCAACCCATGAAGAGCCGCCCCATCAAGGGCGCGAAACAAAGCAGACCGGCGCGCCGCGTCATCGGCCCCGGTCCACAGGGTTTGATAATTTCTGGCTTGGTAGAACCCTGAAATAGCGGGGTTGTCGGCCGCCGCCTCCGCCACGACAAGACGAAACGTCTCACTCGACGCATAGGCAGGCGCGCTAAGTGGTGCCAAACTAATGCAAAAACCCAATGCAAACGCGCTTACAAGATTGCGCACATACGAATCGCTGCGGAAGATTTTGCCGCGCGCTTGCGTCTGTCTCATGAAAGCTCCATCGAAAAAATTCATTGCGTTCTGAACAATTGAGTATTTCTGTTGCCGTGTCCAACCACGAGTCAGGCCCGACACACAAAATATCGCGGGTTGGGGCGTTTGAGCCACTAGCTAAGGGCCTTTTATCACGCAACCGTGAACTGGGCGGGATTTCGCCGAAGGACATGCCATTTCCATATTCGCAACAATTGTATGGTTGGCCTGCGAATCGTCTTGTGCCATAACCAACGGGCACTTGGGGATAAGATGCACGAAAAGCCGAACGATAAGCGGCAGTGAACTTGGGACGGGACGTAAGCATGACAGATTCCAGCGCAGCAGCGTTTAGCCGCCGTGGCTTGCTAGCCGCATTTGCCGCAACCGTCGCTGTCGCAGCCCCAACATGTTCCAACGCTTTCGGTCTTTTGCGCGGTGCAGGCGATGTGCGCCGTATCTCGATGTATTCTGGCCGTACCGGTGAAACCTTGAACTCGATCTATTGGATCGAGGGCGA
>JBAUHP010000526.1:0-8953 GCA_049680345.1 Albidovulum sp.
GTATTTGCTGCGTTGGTAGTATTCCGGCACTGCGGGGATATCGTCGTTTAGCACGAACCAAGGTAATTTGGTCGAGGTGAAGATATGGATATCGGGCGGGCAAAGGCTGGCATCGTCCAAAGTACCCACCCGGATGAAAGCCATCTTGCGCCCGGCGCCCGCATAATAGGACCAAAGGGTGATCTGGCAGGTAGGGCAGCGCAGCATGATCTGCCCCTTGCCTGAGGCCGATGGCAGCGGCACTTCGACAGGGCTGCCCTTCAGAAGGGCCACACAACTGGTTTCGATCATCGCGTTAAGGGCCTGCGGCCCGCCGGATTCGCGCTGACACCAGGTGCAATGGCACGCATGGGTGAAAAGCGGTTTATCAGTCATTCGGTAGCGGATTTCTCCGCAAGTGCAGCCTCCGTCTAACATGGCGGTTCCTTTCGGTGCCGGATCATGGGCGCGATAATGCCAAAATTCGCCCCCCGAAGCACCTTAAAACATTTAGCGTAGGGGGCACGTGGGCGCGGCGGAGCAATCCCCAAGGCCTTTCGCCGCAAATGTGGTGTCGCCGAAAGTTTTCAGCATAGAACACAAAGTTTGCGCCAAAGGTTGCCAAGAAAATCCGTTCCTTTACGTGATCGCCGGTGCGACTGAAAGAAATTGCACAAGATCGCCGCAACTGCCGCCGTATCGTCGCTGATATTGGCGGCCGACATAGACGGGCTATGATGCCGTGAAGGGTCGAAATCGAACAGACGGCTGCCAGGTATCGTTTTGAGGGCGTGGACGGCTGATGCACGGGGATGCAAGCGGTCGTAGTAAGGTACGATTGCGGTGGGCACACGGATCCCACCAAGCTCAGCATCGTTGAAGCCAAATATCGGCTGATCACTTGTTGCCAGAAACTGCGCTCTCCATCGGTCCATGGTCGAAATGAATTGCTGAACACCCATTGCCATCAGCGCGTCCCGGTTCGCAGGTCGCTCTGCGATGACGACCGCGAAGTGGTCCAAAGCACAGACCGCCTCCATTCCCCCCATCTCGCAAGCGCGCAGGTACTGCCCAAAGTAGTAGTCATTAAGGAACTTGTCGGCGAACGCTCCGCCGCTGAGCCCCCATAAAGCGACACCTTGCGTCATGTCAGGGTAGTGCAGTGCGAAACGCAGGGCAACGCGCGCGCTTCTCGACTTCCCGACCACGAAAGCCCGCTTCACATCCAGACTGACAAGCAGGGCCAAGAGATCCTCAGCCGAAACCTCATCCTCGTGTTCGTGGCTGTGGAAGCTGAGAGAGGACCGGCCGCAGTTGCGACGATCATGGGCGATGACCCGATAGCCGCAAGAAGCGATGGATTGGGTCAGCTCTTTTATCTCGGAAATGGGATGGTGACCGCTCGACATGGCGGCCACCCATGGCCCCTCATTACCGACGATTTCATAATAGATCTCTGCGCCGTTTATGAGCGTGGTGGGCATAATGGGCAATCATCTACGGTGCCAAGACGGCCATACAGGTTATCCGGTCTTTAGTTCACGCTACACTAGGAGGATTGCTTGTCTGAAAGTAAAGGCATCTATGATCTTCATTATAGACAGGCAAAGCCCAGATCGGCTCAGTTTGCGGCATTCGGCCTGTTTGGAAGCATTGGTTTTTGCCCTGAGCGTGGTCCAGATCTGGCGCGTAAGTGCGGGCCGGCCCCGCGCTTCAATCGCTCTTGCCCAGTAGCGCCTCTACCCGAGCGGCAAAATCCTCGCCGCGCTTCTCAAAGTTCGGATATTGATCAAAACTGGCGGCTGCCGGGGCCAGAAGGACAGTATCGCCAGGCTTGGCTTCGGCGGCGGCGCGGGTGACGGCATGTTCCATAGTCTCGCAAATCTCATATGGGGTGTCGCCCAGTTCAAGTGCGAAGTCGCGGGCTGAATCGCCGATGAGATAGGCTTTGGTGACCGCCCCAAGGTAGGGCTTCAAGCTGCCGATACCGCCGTCCTTGCCCAGACCGCCTGCGATCCAGCGAATATGTTCAAACGCCTGAAGGGCCTTGGAAGCACTGGCGGCATTGGTGGCCTTGCTGTCATTGACAAAGCGCACGCCGCCCCGTTCGCCGACGATCTGGCTGCGATGCGCCAAGCCTTCAAAGGATTGAAACGCCTCTTCGATAAGCTTGGGTGCAAGCGCCAGCGACCGCAATGCGCCATAGGCCGCGCAGGCGTTTTGGTGGTTATGGGCGCCGGGAAGCCCGCGCACCGCGCGCAGGTCAATCGAAGAAACCTGCCGCCCCTTACGCCATTCCGACAAGAAGCCCTTGCGGGCAAAGACCGACCAGCCCGGCCCATCAAGCTTTTGCCCGGATGAAATTCGGATAACCCGGTCATCGGTCCGTGCCGTCGCCAGTTGTCCCGCCAAAAACGCTCCCTCAACCTCATCCACACCAATGACCGCGCGATCGGGCCCGCCTTCGGCAAACAGCCGCCGCTTGGCCGCGAAATAGCCGCCCAAACCGCCGTGGCGATCCAGATGATCAGGCGAAAGATTGGTGAAAATCGCGATGTCGGGGGTCAGCGCTCGGGCAAGTTCGGTCTGGTAGGATGACAATTCCAGCACCACCACCTCGGCATCTGAAGCGGGTTCAAGATCAAGCACCCCGCGCCCGATATTGCCCGCCATCTGGGTCGGCCGTCCGGCCACCTTCAACACATGATGGATAAGGGCAGTGGTCGTCGATTTGCCATTTGATCCGGTGACGGCAATCACCTTGGGGGCAATATCGAACTGATCCCAGTCGCCCACGGCCCAAGATTGAAAGAACAGCCCGATGTCATTGTCAACCGGCACCCCGGCACCAAGGGCGCGGGCGATATGGCGGTTGGGATGGGGGTAAAGATGCGGGATGCCGGGGGAGGTGACAAACAGATCCAGCCCTTCCCAAACCGCATCACGGGACAGATCGCTTAGCTCAAATCCCTCTGCCTCGGCCTTGGCGCGGGCCTCTGGGCTGTCGTCCCACAACACCGTCGTGGCCCCGCCTGCCGCAAGGGCCCGTGCCGTGGCAAGCCCGGTGCGGCCAAGGCCAAGCACGGCGACTTTGCGCCCCTCATATCCGCGAACCGGAATCATCTTGAAACCCCCATCAAACTTACCGCGCAGAATGCGGCCCGGCGCGGCGGCGCGCAAGTGAAGATGCAAGATCGGGGCAGCCTAATGCCCGCTGCCAAAGAGGCCAGACTTTACCCCGTAATCGACCGCAATCGCGTAATCGGGATCATCGTCACTATCGACCATAAGCTGGCCCGCGCGGTTCAAAAGGCGGTGGCAATCGTGGCTTAGATGGCGCAGCGACAGGGCCTTGCCTTCCGCCTCATAGCGTGCGGCCAATGCCTCAATCGCGGCAAGGGCCGACTGGTCGGCCACACGGCTGGCGGCGAAATCGACAATGACTTCGGCGGGATCAGAGGCCGGATCGAAAAGGGCTGTAAAGCCCGACGCTGAGCCGAAAAACAACGGCCCCTCGATGGCATAAACCTTGGCACCCGCGTCGGTAATGCGGGTCGTGGCATGAATGCGCTTGGCGTTTTGCCACGCATAGGCAAGCGCCGATACGATCACCCCGGCAACCACCGCCATGGCAAGGTCGGTCGCCACGGTAATGGCGGTGACCAGCAAAATGACCACGGCATCGGTTGCTGGTACACGGGCCAGAACCCGAAACGAGTTCCACGCAAAAGTGCCGATCACCACCATGAACATCACGCCCACAAGAGCTGCAAGCGGGATCTGTTCGATCAACGGCGCGCCAAACAAGATGAACGACAACAAGAACAAGGCGGCGGCCACCGCGGCCAGCCTTGTGCGCCCGCCAGAGGTCACATTGATCATCGACTGACCGATCATCGCACAACCGCCCATGCCGCCGAAAAAACCGGTCACGGTATTGGCAACACCTTGCGCCACGCATTCCTGGCTTGCTCCGCCACGCTGGCCGGTAATTTCACCCACAAGGTTCAACGTCAGCAGGCTTTCGATAAGACCGATGGCCGCAAGGATAACGGCATAGGGCAGCACGATTCTGAATGTCTCAAAATCAAGAGGCACCGAGGGGATATGGAAGGCGGGCAGCCCGCCTTGGATCGACGCCAAATCGCCCACACGCGGAATGTCGATGCCAAATCCGATGACGATGGCCGCGACAATACCGATCCCGGCCAGCGGGGCGGGGATGGTTTTGGTGATGCGCGGCGTGGCCCAGATGATCACCATGGTGACCACCACAAGCGCCAGCATGACCGCAAGGGGCTTCCCACTCATCCAGGTATGGCCGCCCTGCCCGTCCGACAGTTTGAATTGTTGCAGCTGTGCGAGGCCGATGACAATGGCCAGACCATTGACGAAGCCAAGCATGACGGGATGCGGCACAAGGCGGATGAACTTGCCCAGCCTGAACACCCCGGCTGCGATCTGGATAAGCCCCATCAACACAACGGTGGCAAACAGATATTCAACCCCGTGCATTGCCACAAGGCTGACCATCACCACCGCCAAAGCCCCGGTGGCGCCTGAAATCATCCCCGGACGCCCGCCAAATACCGCCGTGATCAACCCGACCATGAAGGCCGCATAAAGCCCTACCAACGGATGCACACCGGCGACAAAAGCGAATGCAACGGCCTCTGGCACAAGGGCAAGGGCAACCGTCAGACCCGAAAGCACCTCGGTTCTGAGGCCAGCCGCCGACAGGGGAAATGCCGGCGCATGGACGGGCGAGACGGCATTGGCAAAAGCCGCGAGCGCGGAGCGGGGCATTTTTGATCCTTCGGGATGGGTAGGTGTTGCGCCCCCCTTTAACGGTGATTGGCCAAGGATGGAACCCATTGGGCAAAAGCCTTTCACCCTGCCCCGTCGCAATGCGGGTCAAGGTCGCGGACACCCGATCGGATGGGGGTGTTCCGGTCAACGCGGAGCAAGGCTTTGCCGCGCCCAAGGCTACGGTTTCACCAAAGCCGCCTGCCCCTTCGGGGTCAGCGTATAAATACCGCGCTCGACCCGTTCGAACCAGCCGTAATGGTCGGCCCGCATGATCGCGGCGGCGCGGGAAATTTCGGTGGCAGCGGCGATATGGGCGGCCTTGGTGGGGCCGTTCACTTGCAGATGTTGGGCGCAGCGGATCGCATCTTGGCGGTAGGCCGTCATGCGCTTGATGCCAGTGGTGCCGCCAGTGTTCGGGTCGCCCTCACGGCGGTCAAATTCGCGGATAAGCCGCCCGGCCTTGGCGGCATTCTTACGCGGCACATAGGGGCCGGGGTCAAGATGCGTCTCGACCGCTGGGTCGGCGCCGGCGCGCACTGCCAAAAGGCCAAGCCCAAGACGGCGGCACAGGCGGATGATGTCTTTATACCGCAGTTTCCAGCCCTTTTCGCCAGACACCGGAACGGCCAGATAGACGTGGTCGAAAAGTGCTTGTCGCGCCACGCCTTGCATCACCAGCGCCAGCGAAAATGTCAGCTTCAACTCCACCACCACCGGCGGCGCATTCCCGCGCCGGGCCAAGATATCGCAATCACCAATCTCGGCTTTGACCTCATAGCCTTGCGCCTCCAGATGGGCTTTTACCGGGGCATATAGATCGGCCTCTCGGGTTGGCGGCGTGGTCATGGCGCGCCCTTACCAATCAAAGGGCTGGCGGTCGCGAAAAAAGCCGCCCGTCGGGCCGTCATCTGGCAAAAGTGCAAGCCAAAGCGCGGTGTCGGCGGCCTCTGCGGGGCTACGGGTGGCATCATCGCCGCCCATTCGGGTTTTGACCCAGCCCGGACACATCGCATTGATCTTGACGCCCGGCGGCAGATCGCGCGGCAAGGCTTTGGTCAGCGCATTGAGGGCGGCTTTGGCGATGCCATATGCCCCCGGCCCCGCCAGACCTTGGGCAAAACTGCCCCAATCAGACGACAGGTTGACGATACGGCCCCACCCCGTGTCGCGCCAATGCGGCGTCGAAAGGCGGCTAAGGTCCAAAGGGGCCACGACCATCACTTGCATCGCGGCATCAAAATCACTGCCCGGATCAAGCAACGATGCATCGCTGAGGATGCCCGCATTATTCACCAATATGTCAAAGCCGCCGGTCTTTGTCAGCGCCGCGAAATAACTGTCGGGTTCGGCCAGATCAATATGCACAGCCACACAGCCAAGCGCCTCTGCCGCGACCTGACCTGCGGCCAGATCGCGCACGCCGATCGTGACATCACAACCCTTGGCCACAAGCCCCACCGCAATCGCGCGACCAATGCCTCGATTGCCGCCGGTGACCAGCGCTGTCGGGCGCGCCGGTTGCATCAGCGCAGCTTCAGCGTGGCAAGACCGACCAGTGCGAGGATCAGCGAGATGATCCAAAAGCGGATGACGATCTGCGGCTCTGCCCAGCCCTTTTTCTCGAAGTGATGATGGATCGGGGCCATCAAGAACACCCGCTTGCCGGTGCGCTTGAAGTAAAGCACCTGAATTATGACGCTCAGGGCTTCAACGACGAACAGCCCGCCAATGATGGCCAGGACAATCTCGTGCTTGGTCACAACCGAAATCGCCCCAAGCGCACCGCCAAGCGCAAGGCTGCCGGTATCGCCCATGAAGACCGCAGCCGGGGGCGCATTATACCACAAGAACCCAAGGCCGCCGCCAATAAGGGCCGCGCAAAAGATCACGATCTCGCCCGAGCCGGGAACGAAATGCAGGCCCAGATACTCTGAAAAATTGGCGTTACCGACGAAGTAGGAAATGATGCCGAAGGCGCCAGCCGCAATCATCACCGGCATCACCGCAAGCCCATCAAGCCCGTCGGTCAGGTTGACCGCATTGGCCGCCCCGACAATGACGATCATCGCGAAGGGGATGAAGAATAGGCCAAGATTGATCAGCACATCCTTGAAGACCGGCAAGGCCAGCGTATGGGTCAAGGCCTCGGGGTGGAAAGCGCTGGCGGCGTAGGCCGCAAGGGCCGCGATCAACAGCCCCAGCGAAAAGCGAATGCGCGATGACACACCTTTGGTGTTTTGCTTGGTCACCTTGGCGTAATCATCCGCAAAGCCGATCAGGCCAAAGCCAAGCGTCACCGCCACCACGATCCAGACATAGGGGCTGTCGGGGCGCGCCCAAAGCACGGTTGAAAAAACCAGCGCCGAGAGGATCAAAAGGCCACCCATGGTGGGCGTGCCCGCCTTGGTGAAATGGTTCTGCGGGCCATCATCGCGGATCGGCTGGCCGCGTTTTTGCTTGCGCCGCAAAAGGTTGATCAAGGGCTGACCGAAGATGAAACCAAATATCAGCGCCGTGAAGAAAGCCCCCCCGGCGCGGAAGGTTATATAGCGGAAAAGATTAAAGAAATCGCCGCCGTCGGAAAGACCTGTCAACCAATAAAGCATATACTCGTCCCTGTATTCGTTCTTATTTTTGGTCTTGTCGAAGGGGCCATATCACTCTGCCCCGAACATTTCCACGGCACCCGGATGAAGGAGTTTGCGCAAAGCTTCAACCACCACACTGATTTTTGAGCCTTTGGAGCCTTTGACCAAGATCACATCACCCGCATCTGCCAGATGATGGGCGCGCGCGGCAAGATCGGCTGCAGTGGCATGCCATTCGCCGCGTTTGCGGTCAGGCAAGGCCTGCCACAGCCGCCGCATACGGGGGCCTGCGCAATGCACAATCTGGATATCGGCCAGCGCCGGATGGTTGGCAATCGCAAGATGCAAGGCGTCCTCATCCGGGCCAAGTTCCAGCATATCGCCCAAAATCGCGATGCGGCGGCCGATACGGTGGCGGCCAAGCCCATTGCGCGTGGTGGCGGCGGCCAGAACCTCTAACCCGGCGGCCATCGAATCTGGATTGGCGTTGAAGGCATCGTCGATCAGGTCGAAATAGGCGGCAGGTTCGACCGGATCGATATAGATCTTTTCGCGCTGGCCGCGCCCGGCCGGGGGCTGCCATTCGCCAAGGTCACATAATATCAAGGCAGGATCGCCGCCAAGTGCGGTGGCCGCAGCCACAGCGCCAAGCGCATTCTTGGCAAAATGGCGGCCTGCGCTGCGCACCTTGAACAAGATCGGCGCGCCATTGTGGCGTGCCTGACCGATCGTGGCATCTTGCGAAAGACTGACCCCCGTCAGTTGGTAGTCATCACCCTCCCCCTCACCAAACCGGATGATCTTGGCGTGGCTGGACCTGGCCGCGTCCATCAAGATCGGTGTCACCGCCAGATCGCCTGGCAAAATCGCGATGCCACCCGGCTCCAACCCCTCAAAAATGCTGGCCTTTTCGCGGGCGATCCCCTCAATGTTATCGAAGGCCGCAAGATGGGCGCGCGCCACCGTGGTGATCAACGCCACATGTGGACGGGTCAACCGCGCAAGTGGTGCGATTTCGCCCGGATTGCTCATCCCGATTTCGATCACGGCGAAGTCAGCGGTTTTTGGCAGGCGCGCCAGCGTCAAAGGCACGCCCCAGTGATTATTGTAACTGGCCTCTGCCGCATGAACCGTGCCCTGCCCAGCCAACACGGCGCGCAGCATTTCCTTGGTCGATGTCTTCCCGACCGAGCCTGTTACGGCCACGACGCGGGCCTTGGCGCGCGCCCGGCCTGCGCGACCAAGATCTTCAAGTGCTGCAAGAACATCGGGGACGATAAGCAAACAATCCGCCTCGGTGCAGCCATCGGGAATGTGCGACACAACCGCGCCACTGGCCCCGCCATCAAGGGCCGCGCGGACAAAATCATGCCCGTCACGGATGTCTTTGAGGGCGATGAACAGATCGCCCTTTTGCAAGCTTCTGGTGTCAATCGACACGCCGGTGGCAGCAAATGCGCGCGTGGCGCGCCCCGAGGTCGCGGCGGCGGCATCGGCAGAGGTCCAAAGCGCGTCCATCAGATCAACCCGTCTAGGGCAGCGACGGCCACGCTGGCTTGTTCAACATCATCAAAGGG